>JAYSYV010000102.1:0-7503 GCA_043727245.1 Chloroflexota bacterium
GCAAAACCACCGCCGGGACCATCTCAGGTACGAGCGGCCCGGTAATACGCCGCCTTTTATTTTGACCGAGTTGGTCGGTCTGGCCCCGGTGCGGCAAGTCGGCAGTATGTCCCAGGTCAGCCGCGCCAAACCGGAGCGGCCCAGTCCCGGTTCGGGGCCGTTCGGAAACAGCCGTAGAAGGAATTAGGTCCGGGGAGGCGGAAGCTTCTGGGACATCCGCAAGCGGGACATCAGGCCAGTCGCTCATCAGTAATTCTTGCAAATAGGCAAAGGTAGAAGCTGTAATTAAATTGGCAGGTCGGAGCCGGGATGCTTGTTCCCTGGGAACTACCGACAACGGAGCTATTGGAGTAAGAACAGGACTACCCCCCAGAATACGTGGCGTAGGAGCATCTCCGAAGACACGTGAGGCGGCGGAATTAGCTGCTTCAATGGCTGCTTCCAGGTTTACAGAAGCTGGGCTTTTATCAGGTGGGAAGACGGTAGGCAAAGCTGGAACCGGGGGAGTTTCTGGGGCCGGTGTAGCAAAAGACATTTCATCAAAAACAGGTACGGCAGGGGAAATATTCCTGGTAAGGGGCAGAGTCTTCCATACGCCACTGCGCCGTGTGTCGCTGACAGCTTCTTCCGCTGAAGCGGCCAGGGAGGTCCGCCGGGCTTCCTCTATCTGGATTTTCAGCCTGTTTAATTCCCGTTCCAGTTCGTCGCGCTCTATTTTGGCCTGGGCCTGACGAGCGGCTTCTTCTGCGGCAAGACGGTGATTTTCCTGAAGCTCTTGCTGTAGCCGAACCTGCTCCTGCTGCAAGCCATCCACCTCTTGTCGGAGCCGGTCCCGCTCCGACACCAGCTTATAACTGGTCTGGACCGCTTCGGCTTCGGCCTGGCGTTTGAGTTCGTTAAGAGTATTAATCGCTTCTATGATATGCCGGTGCAGGGTCGCGTCCAGCGAAGCATAAACGGACAGGCGTTGCTCGGCCCACTGGTTCAGGCCGGTATCACTGGCGGGAAAATCCGGCGGTTCGACCGGCGGCATCAAAGGCGAGGATAGCGAAACCTCAGAAGCCGTTGCATTAGAGGTAGCATTTGGAAATTGATGCTGTTGGCTAAGTAGGAGTTGCAAAAAGTCCGACGCAGGCGCGTCATTTTCGAATTTATCTGGTGTGTGGTTATCCATCGTTCATACCAAAGAAGAAAGTCCTAACTGCGCCAGGAAAAGCGTTAATGTTCCGATTTAAGTTGGTCCCCTAATTTACTTTGTAAAAGAAATTATACTATGAATGTCAAACCTTATCAGGCGTATGAGTTACTGATATATTACACACTTTTTAATACAGCTTTATTACACCTTTCCTCCTACGGATTACAATCGTTTCTAACCTATTTTTAAGCCTAATTATTTTGTAATCTCTACCTGCTTGCCCTAAACGTTAGGCTAAAGGTTATATCGTAGTTCCAAAGTTTTCCACATTTTTGTCCAATAAGAATCTAAGCTATAATAACTCTACAATCTTAATGTGTGAATCCAGGCGACAAAAGACTAGAAATAAAATGCTATATATGGTATTATTTGCAGAGAATGTAAGCGTAAAAATAACATAGCAGCTTGTGGTTGAAGCTGGTGAAAACCACTTTACCCTGGCAAATTTTTTATTTTGACTCAACTATTGGCAACTATTATTAATAAGGTAATTCAAACTGGTTAAGTTGTAGCTGGTTTTAAGAATTGAAAGGTTTGTTGGAGGCAAAAAGCCTTTATGGCAGAGATTAGTTGGCTAGGGCACGGGTGTTGCCGCATCAAGGCTCGCGAAGCAACTATTATTAGTGATCCTTATAGTAAACGGTTGGGTTATGACTTCGGCAAGCCACGGGCCGATATTGTGACTATTTCGCGACCTGGCGAAGCCTATGGTTATCTGGAAGCAGTCAAAGGCGAGCCTAAAGTTTTGATGGGTCCGGGCGAATACGAAGTGAGCGATGTTTTTATTACCGGTATTGGCACTTATTCCGAGGATAAGGCCAACAAACACCGGGGCAAGAATACGGCTTATATATTCGAGCTTGAGGGCATGGTAATGTGCCACCTGGGCGCGATAGGCCAGGCTCCTACCAGTGAACAGCGCGAACAGATGAGCAATATTGATGTACTTTTTATCCCAGTTGGCGGCCACACTACCATAGATGCGGCCCAGGCCAGCGAAGTAATCAGCACGATAGAGCCTCACATTGTCATCCCGATACATTATAAGATAGATATGCTTGACCCCGACCTGGACGGACTGGAAAAGTTCGCGAAAGAAATGGGTATGGGCGATCTAACACCACAAGAAAAACTAACCCTCCGGTCAGGCGATTTACCAGAGGGGACCAAAGTAGTCATTCTTGACTACAAAAATCAATACAAGTAAAAACGGAGGCGGGCTTAAGGCCCGCCTCCCCTCTTTTTTGGGACAGGTCTAGGGCAGTAAAAGGAGATATATTAGTATGCCAAAATATATTTTTGTAACAGGTGGAGTGGTTTCTTCAGTCGGAAAAGGCATTACCGTCGCCAGTATCGGACGTTTGCTCAAAAGCCGGGGTATCAGCGTAAGGATTCAAAAACTGGACCCCTACCTCAACGTGGACCCAGGCACAATGTCACCTTACCAGCACGGAGAAGTCTTTGTCACCGATGATGGTGCCGAAACGGACCTGGACCTGGGCCATTACGAACGGTTTATAGACGAGAACCTGAGCAAGGCTTCCAATACGACTACCGGCCAGGTCTATAGCGCGGTTATAGCCAAGGAACGCCGGGGCGATTTCCTGGGCGGGACCATTCAGGTTATCCCGCATATTACCAACGAAATCAAAGCACGCATCGGTATGGTTGCCAAACAGGGCAACCCGGAAGTGGTGATTGTCGAGGTCGGCGGCACAGTAGGCGACATCGAGGGCCAACCTTTCCTGGAAGCCATTCGCCAGATGCGGAAGGATGCAGGGCGCAACAACGTGTTGTACATTCACCTGACCCTCTTGCCGGTAATTTCCCCAACCAACGAATTAAAAACAAAGCCGACACAGCACAGTGTCAAAGAGTTACGCTCGATTGGTATAACTCCCGATGTGATTGTGCTGCGCTCGGACCACCCTATCCCGGACGATGTACGCGCCAAAATCGCCCTTTTCTGCGACGTAGACATGGAAGGCTGCATCCCCATGCCGACAGTTGAAACCATCTACGAAGTGCCGCTACTGTTAGAGGAATTCGGCCTGGGTAACTATATCTGCGAACGGCTGAATTTGCCCAACCGCGAACCTGACCTGCGAGAGTGGCGCGAACTGGTCAACCGGGTGAAGAAGCCGAAGCGAAAGGTCAAGATTGCGCTGGTCGGCAAGTATGTAGCCCTCCATGACGCATATCTGAGCGTGGCCGAATCGCTCAACCACGCCGGGTTATTCCACGAAACCGGCATTCAAATAGATTGGATTGACTCGGAAGATTTCGAGCATGAAGGCGGTTACAAACGAGCCTGCGAACGCCTGAAGCACGTTGATGGGATAGTTGTACCGGGCGGCTTTGGAGACCGGGGCATCGAAGGCAAGATTTCGGCGGCCCGCTTCGCCAGGGAGAATAAGATTCCTTATTTGGGCCTCTGTTATGGTATGCAAATGGCCGTGATTGAATTTGCCCGCAGCATGGCCGGACTGCCGGACGCTAATACGACTGAGGTTGACCAGCGTTGCGCTAACCCGGTGATTGACGTGATGCCGGACCAGCGCGATATCGCCGACCTGGGCGGCACTATGCGGTTGGGCCAATACCCCTGCCACCTGTCCCCCGGCACTAAGACCGCTGAAGCTTACGGCAACATAGAAGTGGTCATGGAACGACACCGCCACCGTTTTGAGTTCAACAACAGCTATCGAGAAAGGCTGACCAAAGCCGGACTTATCCTGAGCGGACTTTCACCGGATGGTCGCCTGGTAGAAATAATCGAACTGGCCGACCATCCTTACTTTATTGGTACGCAATTCCACCCGGAATTTAAGTCCCGGCCCAACCGGCCTCACCCGCTTTTCCGTGACTTTATCGGCGCGGCCAGGAAAGTCATTCACGAAGGCGACCAGCCAACCCTGCCGCTTACGGATGACCTGACGGGGTTGCTCGTTGCAAACGAGCAAAACGTGCCGGAGCGGGAACGGCTTTCAGTTTAGAGGTATATTAGTAGGGGCAGCCGCACCTATGAGTGAATTTAACAATAAAGTTTACGAAATCGTCCGGCAGATACCCTACGGTCGGGTAATGACTTACGGGCAAATTGCCGCTATATTGGGTATTCCGCGAGCTGCCAGGGCGGTAGGTTGGGCCTTGCACGCGGTATCCTCGGAAGCCCAGGTTCCCTGTCAGCGGGTGGTCAACCGTTTTGGTGGGCTGGCCGCTGGCTATGGTTGGGGCGGCCAGCTCACGCACCGGCTCGAATTGGTGGCCGAAGCGGTCGAAATCAACGACGATTTCACGGTAGACCTCAAAAAATACCAGTGGTGGCCGGCTGAAAGTGAACTGCCGGAGCTGGCTCTTTCGCCGCATAAACGAGTTGAACTCGACCAAAAACTCCCAGAGAGTGACGAACGACTTAGCTACCCTGCCCGGCGTTCCAGGGTGAAAAGATAATTCAGGAAGTCATTAAAAGTTAAAAGTTTGTAAAAATTTTCACACGAAATTGCCCTTCTTTGCTTGCATGGCATTTAGGGTTATGTTATACTTTTCACTGGTAAGAAGTGAGGATAAGAGTGACAGCGTGAGAAACCCGGTTTAGTAAACTATCGGAAGGGTTGATTACAAGTTACTTCGCACTGTGTTAGGCTGGCTGCTCACTTCCGAATCATATCGGAAACTGTAACTCAGTCACGCGCTCTTGCGCTCCTCTCAGCAGGGCTACTGCTCAACAAATCCTTGCGTTTTTAAAAGTTTTACCATCCAATAAGTCTCGGTCCTGAGACAAACTTTAGCAATTGAATACCTGATACCAGGCGAGGTTATACACCAATGGCGGCGGGCAATAACAACCGGGATGAAGAAAAATTAAGGCTCTCTTCCTCCAGGAAACTGGCGAATACGGCGATTAGCCTGGGTTTTAGCGTTGTTATTTTCGTTATAATCGGCGTAGTGCTGGATAACCTGTTTAAAACCACTCCCATCTTTATTCTACTTGGTGTATTCTTCGCGCTTGCCAGTATGGCCTATTTTATGTGGCAGCTAATTAAAGCGCCCTGATAACCGGCAAGCATAGTAGCACCACTGTAAGTAAGCTGGCGAAACCTCTTTTAGACTTTGGTAATTAGGTGACGGAGATAATAAGTGGAATCGGAAGAACTAAACGTAAGCTTAAAACCCGAAGTAATCCATATCTTTGGGTTCGATATAAATAATAGCCTCTTCACAATGATTATTGTCATGGTGTTGCTGGCTATTTTAATGATAAGCGCCCTGGCCCGACCCAAGTTAATCCCCGGTCGCTGGCAAGCCTTCTGGGAATTTATAGTTGAATCGGTTTTGAATCAGGTCGAAAATAACCTGGGCCGCAATAAAACCTCCCGCCGCCTCTTTCCTTTAATCGCCACTTTCTTCATCTTCATCCTGTTTGCCAACTGGTTCTCGCTATTACCGGGGGTAGGCTCGATTGGCTTTTACGAGCGCGAAGTGGTGGCCGGAACCGACCCGTTAGCGGCAGGGGCGGGCAAATATGGCCTGATAAGTACCACAACCGAAGTCAGAAGCGCAGCTAATGCCACGGCAGCCGGTAAAGAAATCACGGCTGGTGAAGCGGTTCAAATTAAGAACATCCAGGGTGAATGGGCCGAAGTAGTAGCCGTTGAAGAAAAAACCGGTGAGGGAAAAGAATTCGCGACTTTGAGTGGCGAACATGCCGCCAAGGGGTTTGTGGAAGTCAGTACACTTGGCTCGGCCAAAGTTATAAAAAAGCTCATCCCAATTCTGCGCGCACCCAACGCCGACCTTAATATGACGCTGGCGATGGCCTTGATTGCAGTTATAACGGCTAATATAGTGGCAATTATGGCCCACGGTGTAGGCGGGTGGCTCAAGGAATTCGTTCCCAAACCGTATGTTATGGCCCCATTACTTACGCCAATCGAAATTGTAGGCCAGTTCTCCCGGATTATATCGCTGACCTTCCGTCTTTTCGGCAATATCTTTGCAGGGGAGGTTTTGCTGGCGATTATTCTAAAACTGGCTGCGCCTATCCTGATAGTATTCCTTTCGTTGGAACTGTTCTTCGGTTTCATCCAGGCTCTCGTCTTCATGTCCCTGAGTCTGGCCTACATCGGGCTGGCGATTGGCAATGAAGGCGCGGAACACGGTCACGAGGCTGACCTGGACGAAATGGCTCACGGTGAGTTAGATACGGTCCACTCTCATTCTTAGGGAGTTTAGTAGCAAAGTGTAATGGAACCAATCGGTCGAAGTTCCAGAACAAACCAATACCAGGAGTTTATACGCAACAAGTTTAGCAGGTAACGGACGGCGTATACCGAGATAGAGTTTAATTCAATTATTGACAGACTACTTTTGTAGCAAATTCAAGGAGGGTTTTTCGGAATGTATGATTTAGCATCTGCCATACTTACTGATGTGTTGGGACAGACAGCGGGAGTCACAAAGGACGCGAACCGGGTAATTGGCGCTGGTCTGGCGATGGGCCTCGGCGGTATTGGGCCTGGTATTGGTATCGGTATTGCAGTAAATGGTGCTTTGCAAGCGATTGGCCGGAACCCGGAAGCAGAGGGTTCTATTCGGACCAATATGATCATCGGTGCTGGTCTGGCCGAAGCGGTCGCCATTTACGCCTTGTTGATCGGTCTGCTAATCCTGTTCGTATAACCAGCTCTTGAAGTTTGGTGTACGCTTGCAAAAACATTGTTAAGAGGGCGGTATTTTCAAATTAAAGGGCCGTCCCTCTTGCTCAATTGAACTTTTACAGAACAGGGAAAAGAAGATGCAACTAGGATTCCTGGTTAACTCTCTAGGTGTGTTGGCGGCTGAAACTAGCACCAGTATTCCAGACCAGCTTGGAATAAGTTTATATAACTTAATCTTCCAGGCGCTAGGGTTTGCAATTCTGATGTTCATCCTGTGGCGCTTCGCCTATAAACCGCTTTTGGGGATATTGGACGAACGACGAGCCAGAGCCCAAGAAATCGTTGAAAAAAGCGACCAGATCAAACGCGACCTTTCCGAAACGGAAGCCCGCACCAGGGCCGAGCTTGATAAAGCCCGGACCGAAGCCCAGGCGATCATCGCTGAAGCTCGTCAGACCCGCGACCGAATTGTGAATGATGCGCGTGGCGCTGCGGCTACGGCTGCCGCTGCCGAGAACGACCGGGCCAGGGCTGAAATTGCCGCCGAACGCGACCTGGCGATTGCCCAGTTACGCCGCGAAACGGCTGATTTGGCGATTGCAGTAGCGACTCGCGTGATTGGCCGGGAACTCTCGACCAATAAAG
>JAYSYV010000103.1:0-2428 GCA_043727245.1 Chloroflexota bacterium
TGTTTCTCGATAGCTTCCACCACGTACGGGTTACAATGGCCCAGGTTGGCCGAGCCTTGCCCGCCCACGCAGTCCACGTACTCCCGGCCTGTGTCGTCCCACAGACGCGCCCCTTCGCCGCGCACGATAGTAATTTCACGCTTGGGGTACACGCCCGATTCCAGGCGGTCTTCGGCTTCCCTGGTCGAAAGATTTGCAAAATCGTGGGATAAGGCGGTAGCCTCTATCGGCGCGGATCCTAATTCACTTTCCTTAATACTCATTATTCTATGACCGTTCCCTTTCCGGCTAAAGCGGCGCTAATAGGCCGTTCGATGCGGGCATCGGCGAACACAACTTGCCCGACTCCTTCATTTAATGCTTCGGTAGCCCCCATGACCTTCTTCTTAAAGCGTCCCTCGGCATAAGCCATAGCCTGGTCCAGCGCGTCTTTCTTGACGTTGGTAATCAGGCTGCTTTCGTCTTTTACATCTCGCAAAAGGCCGGGGACATTGCTCAAGATAATCAGGCGCTCGGCTTTCAGCGCCGCCGCTATAACAGCGGCGGCACGGTCACCATCTACATTAATTGCTTCCCCGGCATAGCTGATGGCAGGCGGCGTAATCGCCAGCAAATAGCCCGCGCCCAGCAGCAGGTTCAACAGGTCCAGGTTCACTCGTTCAGTCTTGCCGGTAAAGTCGTCGCGCAAGACCCGGCGGCGGCCCTCGGCATCAATAATTTTAATAGCATCTTTGCGAGTGCCTTCCAGCAAGCGGCCATCAATCCCGCTCAGGCCAATCGCGTTGGCTCCTTTTTGCTGGAGCATTTCCACAATGCTCTTGTTAATCTTGCCGCAGTAGACCATCTCGAAGATTTCCAGAGTTTTACGGTCGGTATAGCGGCTTTCATAACCCGATATACTGGTCACGAATTTAGGAGGGTGGCCCAATTTCTCACTTAAAAGATTGGTTTCGTAACTGCCCCCGTGGACCAGCACAATCTTTTCACCGGACTTGTGCAATTCGGCTAGGTCCGTTGTCACCGCGTCCAGGTTTATACCTTTGCCGCCGCCTACCTTTACGACTATCACGACTGCTACATATCTCCTCGTCTTCAGCAAATTTTTTAGTCTACTTGCTTATTTTATCACACACCGGCCCATTTTTGTTTTTTTTAACCAAACTCTAGGAACACTTTCGGTTTTTAGGATTCAAGTGTAACAAAATCAGGCCCACTCTTTTCTAAAGAGTGGGCCTGATTGTAAAAGGCGCTTATTACCCGGTTTTACGGCATCAGGTTTGGGAGCAGCACATTCCAGACCGGCGGCTCGACCTGGGTGAGGACCGCCAATTTTTGGTCCTGGCCTTTTTCGTCCTTAACCCAGATGGAGGTACTTTCAGGGAAATTCAAAAAGCCTTTGTAGTAATACTCCTGGTTGATTGTACGATAATCTTCCGCCGATACACCATCCGGCCCAATAACCTCCATTACTCTGGCCCCTTTGGTAGTCATACCGGTTTCGTTCAGGGGGTCTTCGGTGTTCTTAGAACCGTCCGCGTTCCGAGAAAAACTGACCAGCCCGGCTGCCGCTACCTCTAAAAAGCGCTGGGCTATCGCAATTTTCTCCTGGGCCTTTTGCCGTAACTCCACCAGGCTCTCATCTTTGCGCCAGGAACTATCACTTATAAAAGCCTGGCTCTTTTTTATGAGGTCCTGGGCAAAATCAATCAACTCCTGGGCTACCGGGACTTTTAAATTCTGGACTTTATCGTCGGGCATATCCACTTTGATAAAGTACACTTTTTTGACAGTACCGAAAGACTCGTCGCCCTTTTTAGCCGTATAAGGAGATTGGTAGGTGTCTTTCTGAGCGCCGGTTTTCTGGTCATTGTAACCACCGTAATCGAGGCCGAAGTTAGCCACAGATTCCGAGCCGGTGATATTCTCGTAGTTTTTCTCGGTCGCTACCGAACCACCGAGAGAAAGACTGGTATTAACTCGCGCTCCTTCGGGTGTATTAAAGCCCATCGTGTTACCTATTCTCTGAGAGACCTGGTTTTCCGGGATAATTTTATTAATCTTAACCCCCTTGCGAATGTCTTTACTCAAGATCTGATTGGCATAAACTACGGTAAATTTTTCCTCGTCGGTCATCTTTTTGGGGTCTTTGCGGGCAATCTTATCAAAGTTTCGTAAAGTCAGCATCGTCATGATTTGCTCGGTAGTTATCGGAGTATTTGCAACTTCTTCATCCACTTTACCCGCCAGGTCAACCAGCTTATCATTTCCATAAATAGCCTGTTCAGCCGAGCCTTGCCCGCGTTTGTGGCTGCTTCTTAATTTGGAGGTTTCTAATACCCCTCCCAGGAGCTTCTCAAACTTCGGGTTGGACTTGGTTTTTACGTTCGGCAACCGCTGCACGCCTGTAGGGGCTACCATCTGCGCGGCC
>JAYSYV010000104.1:0-2427 GCA_043727245.1 Chloroflexota bacterium
TGAAGTAAATGTACAATGGGTTTATGCCGACCTGAACCTGGTGATAGTGGCCTATACCGTCAGCCGGCCCGACCGCCTGTCTTTTAATTACGGCTACCAGGGTCAGGGCCTGAGTGATGAACTGGGAAAACCACTTAAAATAATAGGTGGCGGAGGACGCGCCAGCCGGGATGGCGTGATAGGTGGGCTAGACTGGTATGATGCAGCGTCCCTGGTCGGTGGCGGGGTTAAGGAGCTTAAGCTAAATTTCGACTTGCCCGGTTTGACAGCAGACCGTACCTATTTCTTCTACCGCCAGACAGTCGTGGCCGGAGGCGCCGACAGTAATAAACCGGCCCAGGTCGGGAGCGGACCGCCAACCCCTACAGCCGTGCCACCGCCTGCCGGGCTGCCTACCCCGGATTGGACTGCTGCCGCCTATCCGACTTCATTTCACTTTGATTTACCCGTGCCGATTGAGGCAGGGCGCGAGGTGGCGCTCAATCAAACTGCCAACGCTAATGGCGAAACGGTTGCGCTCGAACGACTGGTTCTTACACCGTCTCAGGCTCGTTTTTATGTCGGCAGCTCGCGAGATGATTGGAAAGGCGAACTGTCAATGGAGGGTTGGGACTCCACCACGCTACCAAATAACCGCAAAAACACCTATAATCCTACTTCCAGCCAACATTGGGTGAATTTTGATTTTATCAGTTCGCTGCCGGACAAAAAGGGCGAATGGAATTTAACTCTTACTCCAATGAATCTGCCGAGGCCGGCCAGCACCGCCCCGGCTCTACCCGGCAGCCCGGTAACGTTCCGGTTTAACGTTGGATAAGCTGGAAACATTTTTAACATGAATGGGGAATTATGAACTTAAAACTTCCCAGGAAATTACTGATTACCTCAGGAATTATGTTGCTGGCCGTTGTAGCAATTGTTTCTTTGTTAATATTATTATCCGGTCGTCCAATCAGTTACTTTATCCCTGTCATATCTGAACAATCGGTTTTGCAGGGAGGCGCTCCGCCAATCTTCTGGCTGAGCCAGCATGCCCAGTTGAGTGTCAAAAGCCCGGAAGGCAGTTTTGAACTCAAGGCTTTTGTGACTAGTGGGCTTAAATTTTACCTGTTCTACGCCCTGCAAGCCGAGCCGACCGGGTTACCGCTGGTAGAAGCCTTCTCTTCTGCCGGGGCTAATTTTACTCCACCCATGCCAAAGACTGATAGTGGTATAACAATAACGCCCAACCCTACCCCTGATGTCAGCAAGGCGAAGGTATTACAGGTTAATTCTATCCAATCTTTAGGTAGGTTCGGGGAAGCCGAATTAGGGATGATTGTGCTGGAATTACCTGACCAGCCTGGTCAGCAACTTTCTTTAAGAGTTACCCCACCGGGCGGCATTAAAACGCCCTGGGAAATAACTCCTTTCAAGCAAAATAGTCCCGTTAAGGATAGCCAGGCAACGGAGAGTGGTTCACTCCAGGATTTGTATCAACAGGGTCCGACCTATAGTAATGTGAGGATCGAAATGCTAATGGCTGGCGGTGAAAATCAACTGGTGATCTTTAAGATTTTCTTGGCTGAAACCACTACCCAGCCACTCTATTACCGGCTGGACCAGCAAGGCAAGCTGAGTTCTTTCACTAAAGCCGAGTGTAATAAAATGTTTCCACCACGGCCCACCTTACCTCCAAGACAAGATTCTGGGCCTGTAACCTCTACACCGGCCGTTCCGGCTCCCTGCAACTCCAATTTCTGAAACCCGAGAGAGTTAGCTACACTCGCCCCAGGCAACGAGTACCGTTTGAAGTTCCTCTTGCATTAGACCTTAGAGAAACCCGCAAGCTCGCTACACCAGATTGGAAAGTGTTTCACTGGCTTTTCTTGTCGCCCATCAGTTGTTGCCACCAAGTCAACGGGCCATATTACTGCTATGTAATGTACTCGATTGCTGAGAATTTCATATTTAGTATAAGGAATTATTTATCATTAATCAGAAAATGTTCACAGGATGCAATAACCAAAACTATTTTGGCACTCTTTTCAAATTTTCTTTTTGCAAAGGGGATTACTGGGGCAGTTTAGGGTTGAACAAAATCATCGTTCAGGGATGGTCTTCCGGGTTTTCGGTGGCAAAACTGTGGGCTTGAGCCACTTGTAAAAACTGCCTATCCGAACTTATAAAGATAAAATGTTCTGGTGGAATTTGAGTTTGGGTTAATTCATTAGCCAAGGCCGCTGCCGCCAGTTGAATAGCGTCTAAGGCCCGTAACCGTAAAGGTGCTGGAAGCTTAAACGCAAAGTTAATAACTCTTTCCAACTGGGTTTCGGTTCCAAGCGGGATTGTGATATAAGCCAGACTATCTTGCTGGATCCGAACGTGTAAGGTGGAAGCCTGCAACAAAGTTAAAGTACCTTCAAGGTAACGTCTTCTTAAAACGGT
>JAYSYV010000105.1:0-2427 GCA_043727245.1 Chloroflexota bacterium
ACCGCCGCCGCGTCCAACGGATACCCGGCGTGGCTGCTGGCTTCAACCGCCCCGATCATCAAGTTGTCCATCATTTCCAGGGCCGCCGGTATCACTCCGTTGCGAATAATGCCCGAAACGGCGTTCGAGCATTTTTCAACACTGTCGAAAATAGCCAGAAAAGTCTTGACTGCCGGGGGCAGCGGAGTCAGTTTAACTATAACCTTCGTGACTAAACCGATAGTGCCTTCGCTGCCGACAAACAGCCCGGTCAGGTCATAACCCGGCCCATCGGTAGCTTTGCCACCAAAATGCCGGATTTCCCCGTCAGGCGTAACTACTTCCAGGCCGGTGACGTGGTTGGTCGTAACCCCATAAACGAGGGTATGCGGCCCGCCGCTGTTTTCGGCCACATTACCACCAATCGTACAGGCTTTCTGGCTGGAAGGGTCCGGCACAAAGTAAAGGCCGTAAGGCGCAGTGGCCTGGGACAAATGCAGATTGACCAGGCCCGGTTCCACCACTGCCCGCAGGTTATCCGGGTCAATTTCCAGGATTTTGTTCATGCGGGTGAAGGCTATCAGGATACCGCCGCGCAACGGAATCGAGCCGCCACTCAGGCCGGTCCCGGCTCCACGGGCGGTATAGTAAAGCTGCTCCTGGTTGCAATAGCGCACAATTCGGGCGACCTGTTCAGCCGAACGCGGGAAAACAACCACTTCCGGGAGATGCTTATCAACTGAGCCATCATATTCATAAAGCTTTAAATCGTAGGTCTTATGCAAGACCCCCTCCGGCCCCACAATCGCGGCCATATCGCGCACCAGCTTTTCCCGGTCAATTTTAGTTCCCAGCGCGACCTGAGCGGCTTCTTTTTCACTGACGGACATTGTTATATTCTCCCAGGCAGATTTTTGAGTCTTAAAATTCAGTTCAATTATTTTTCATTAAACGCAGTAATGGCAGTGTAACAAAACCCAGGTTTAGCTGCAAAACACATTGCAGATATGTCTATCAGTTAATAATAAGGGATGGAATAGTTTGGTATAAAAGAATACGAATGACAAAAGTGTCACATACATTTGATATATAAATTGCAAATACAAAGCTTTCACACGAAAAATATTGCTGGAATTTGTTATAATCCATTATGTCAATGCACACTTTTAAGCAGCATAAGTCCAATAGGCCATGAGAGGAGCAGGGGATTGACCACCAGTAGCTCAAACGAGTTAATGCAAGAAGGTATCCGGCACGTGCGCGAAGGCCGCATGGCCGATGCTTACCGAGTATTCAAGCAGGTCATCGAACGCGACCCTCGCAACGAATTTGCCCAGATTTGGATTTCCGTCACCAGTGAGGACCGGGCCGAAAAACGGGCCGCCCTGGAAAAAGCCCTGGAAATTAACCCCAATAGCCAGCACGCTAAAGAAGCTTTGCGCTCCCTCAATGCCGAACAAAGCCGCCTACCGCCCAAACCGGACCAGGTTAGCCAGAATACCGTGCCGCTAAGAACAATTTCACCGGCCCAGGCTGCCGAACCTACCGGCCAGACCCCGCGTGTCGGTGTAAGAGAAACTCCCAGTCAACCGGGCCGAATTGGTACTCAGGATTTTGTGAGCAACCCGTTTCAGGATATGCCCTCGGAATTAGCGACAAATTCAACTCATTATGGCGAGGATGACCAGGAAACTAATCCTTATACACTGGGGCAATTGGGACAAACTGCCCCCCAGACTAACCCGCCCCGCCTGGGCACTCGCGAGATAAATACTACCCCCCGGCTTGAAGAAAAGCCTTCTCCGGCCAGCCTGGTCAGTATGCCCGCTACTAAAGATAAAAAATCAGGCAAGCAAAAACTCCCGGCGGATACTATAACGGCGGCAGACCAGGCCGCCAACACGCCCGAAAAACGAGAGAGACTCTTTCTGCGGCGCATCCGGTTGACAGGCTTTTTCATCCTGGCTATCGTGCTGGTTTTGTTAGCGGCTTTCCTGGTGTTTAACCTGCTACAATCGCAATCAACCCAGCAACAACAGGCTAATCAGACCACTCCAACCGACCAGATTACGGCAACAACCGCCAGCACGGTAGTCGCCAGTCCGGCTGCAAATGCTCTGCAAACTTCCCCGGCGGCAGCTTTGCCTACTTCGATTCAACTCAGCCCAACCGCCAGTAATAATACTACCGCCAATGCTACAACTAGTCCGGCCACGACCAGCCCTCAAGCTGCGCCGACCAGTGGCACGCAGGCCGCCATCGCCAAAAATCTGCAAACAGCCAGAGATAGCCAGGCCAGCGGCGATTATAAAAGCGCTATTACGGCTTACCGGGCGGTTTTAGAATCGGACACTAACAACGTTCCGGCCAACCTGGGTCTGGGTACGCTTTATCTCTCCGCCCCGGCTACTGCCCTATCAAACGCAGCTAATCGTTACGCCGAGGCGG
>JAYSYV010000106.1:0-2425 GCA_043727245.1 Chloroflexota bacterium
GGTGGTTTTGCCGTGATCAACGTGGCCGATAGTGCCAATATTGACGTGCGGCTTAGTTCGCTCGAACTTCTGCTTTCCCACCTTGGGTGTCCTCCTTAAAATTACTTATAGTTTGTCAGGTTTTATGTAAGCCTGATTAATACGTTAGAAACTGATTGAAATTTCAAAAGAAGCGGTAATTAGCTATTAGTATTTAATATTTACCTGATAGCTAATTACTATTGCTTCTCTACTCTCCGCGTATCTTCTTCACAACTTCTTCTTGTAAAAGGCGCGGCAACGGTTCGTAGTGGTCGAATTCCATCGAGTAACTGGCCCGGCCCTGGGTGCTGCCACGCAGGTTGTTCACATAGCCAAACATTTCGGCCAAAGGAACATAGGCTGAGATTACCTGGGTGTTACCACCACGATTCTCCGAACCCAGAACCATACCGCGACGGCTATTCAAGTCGCCGAGGATAGCACCGAGGAAGTCTTCAGGGCAAGTAACTTCAACTTTCATGACCGGCTCAAGCAAAACCGGGGTGGCTTTGTTCACAGCCGCTTTGATAGCCAGTGAACCCGCAATCTTGAAAGCATCAACCGAACTATCAACATCGTGGTAGGAGCCGTCAACCAGCTTCACTTTAACATCAATTACCGGGAAGCCTGCAATAATGCCATTCTTGAGAGCCTCACGGATACCGAATTCAACACCAGGCACATATTCACGGGGGATTGTACCGCCAACGATGCCATTGATGAACTCAAAACCCTTTCCGCGCTCGTTCGGTTCAACCGTAATCCAGACGTGACCATACTGGCCTTTACCACCGGACTGGCGGACAAAGCGGCCTTCGGCCCTGGCAGTTCCCTGGATGGTTTCGCGGTAAGCTACTTGGGGTCGGCCTACGTTTGCTTCCACCCGGAATTCGCGCTTCATGCGGTCTACGATGATTTCAAGATGCAACTCGCCCATACCGGAGATAATGGTCTGGCCGCTGTCCTCGTCGGTTTTAACCCGGAAAGTCGGGTCTTCTTCCGCCAACTTCTGCAAAGCGATACCCATCTTGTCCTGGTCGGCTTTAGTCTTAGGCTCAAGCGACTGGTCAATAACCGGTTCTGGGAAGGTAATCCGTTCCAGGATAATCGGGTGGTCAGGGTCGCAGAGCGTATCACCGGTAAAGGTGTCTTTCAGCCCGACCATAGCAGCGATGTCACCAGCAGTTACCTCATCCACGTCTTCACGCTTCTCAGCGTGCAACCGGACGATACGACCAATGCGTTCGCGCTTGTCCTTGGTGCTATTCAGCACGTAGGAACCGGTCCGAACTTTACCACTGTAGACCCGGAAGAAGGCTAACCGTCCATAAGGGTCGGCTACAATCTTGAAGGCCAGGGCCGCGAACGGCTGATTCGGGTCCAGCGGGCGCTCTTCTTCTTCTTCGGTTTCCGGATTGATACCAACCACCGGCGGCTTGTCCAGAGGTGAAGGCAAGTAGGCTACAATCGCATCCAGCAACGGCTGGACACCCTTGTTTTTGAGAGCCGAACCGCACAATACCGGGACAATCTTGCGACTGATGACTGCTTTACGGAGAGCATCATGCAATTCCTTGATAGTAATTTCTTCACCATCCAGGAATTTCATGGTCAGTTCATCGTCGGTTTCGGCGATTTTTTCGACCATAATGTCGCGCATCTTACGGACTTCCTCGACCATATTGGCGGGGATTTCGGACGACTCCATGGTTTTACCCTGGTCGTCGGTGTAGATGATCGCTTTATTTTCAATCAGGTCAATGATACCCCGAAAACTTTGCTCCAGCCCAACCGGTAACTGGATAGCGACCGGGTTCGCGCCCAACCGCTCGATAATCATATCGAAAGTGCGATAGAAGCTAGCACCGGTGCGGTCCATTTTATTCGCGAAGCAGATACGGGGTACGCCGTACTGGTCGGCTTGCCGCCAGACGGTTTCAGACTGCGGCTCGACACCGGCTACGCCGTCGAAAACGACTACCCCACCGTCCAGCACGCGCAAAGAGCGCTGCACTTCAACGGTAAAGTCTACGTGGCCGGGCGTGTCAATAATATTAACCCGGTGGTCTTGCCAGGTGCAGGTAATGGCGGCGGCGGTAATAGTAATACCACGCTCGCGTTCCTGGGCCATAAAGTCCATGGTCGCTGCGCCTTCGTGTACCTCACCAATTTTATGTACCAGGCCAGTGTAATAAAGGATGCGCTCGGTCACTGTCGTCTTACCAGCGTCAATGTGAGCGATAATCCCAATATTACGTGTTCTACTTAGTCTCTCCAGAGCAGTATCGGCTGCCACAGGAACCTCCATTTTACTGTTGTCGGTAGTCAGGAACCAGTTAACGAACCAGTTTCTGACGACAAATTTGTTACTTTGTTAGCGGGTCAACCACCAGGTGGTCAGCAT
>JAYSYV010000107.1:0-2423 GCA_043727245.1 Chloroflexota bacterium
GTGGCTATGGCCTGGATAAAAGCCAGGTCGAAAAATTTTTCCGACTGGTTGAGAGCGGGCATAAAGGAGCGGGCATTGATTATAAAAGCAAACGCCAGCAAGAAAACCAACTCGCTGCCCAGGGCCAGCCGCAAATTGGAAGCGCGGCCAAACCAATCCCGCATGGCTTTTCGCAGGTCAGGCTTAAACCACAGCAGCAGGAAACTTAAAAGCTCTAGCAAACCGACAGCCACCCAACAAGTGTACCATTGGAAACCGATTATTTTGAGGTTGCCAATCCACCAGGCCAGCAGCCCGCCCAGCAATAAACCCAGGGGTTTACTGAAAGAATAGCCCCGGTCTGGCAAGCGACCGAAAATCACGAAGCTGATTGGCAGTGCCAACCAGCCCAGGAGCATTATAAGGATATACCAACTTAATACTTCGATCATTACCTATTCAAAAGCGTAAATATAAACATTGTTCACAGGGTCAGCGTAAAGTGTCTTCATAAATTTTGAGAACTTCGCCAGGCTTTCCGGCGAGTATTTTGCCTTCTCACCTATATTAGAATAAACGGCCTTGCTGCCATTCTCAATCTGACCTACAAAGACATAATGTACATTATACTGCCTAAGTAAAGCTTCTGCTTCCGCCGGGTCGGTGGTCTGGTAAATTTTGCCCGGATCAACCCACGGTTTCCAGACTGCCAGTTCGTCCAGGTAGCCTCGCCACTGCAACTCGTGGAAAGGCCAACCGACCAGGGTTGGCAGAGCGGTATAGACGCTCACCCGACCGTTGTAACTATAAAGCATCCCGGTATTTTCCAGCACGATGCCCTGACGGGTCGGGTCTTGCCGGACATAATCTCGTAAAAGCGCATGGCTGGGTACTCCGCCGGGAAAGCTTGGGTATACCAGGCTTCGCTATTAAGGCCATACTGGGTCTCGAAATTAGCCGTGGCCTGGCGCGAGTAAAGTACCGGCACACTCAGAGCAATCGCCAACAAAAAGACTAAGCCACCCAGCCATACCTTCCAGGGTCAATCGGGGGCGGCAGCGTACTTCTTCCCAGATGCCCGGCCACAGGGTCACGATTGCTCCTACCACACCTAGAATGGGAAACACGACGCTTCTCAGGCTGGACTCACCCCTTTTAAGGTCATTTACCAGCAGAACCAGACCAAAGCCCCCAATACTGGCAAACTCCAGGCCCGCTATTTTGACCCAAAGCCGGATCATTTTCGGTAAGGGCTTGATGGTAAGACGACTTTCTTCCCGTTACAGGCGACCGACTAAAAGACCATATAATGTAACCACCGGCAGCAGGAAGAGCCCAAACTGGGTCAGAATTTTGAGTTCTAACAGCCGATACCAGGGGGAGGTGGAGTTGAGTCTTACGTGTAGGGCAGTGACAGAAAGTGGCAATGATGATCGGCTGATTTCAACCGTCACGGCAGCAGGGCAGTGTTTCCTAATACAATATAATTACAGCAATAACCCTTCGTTGTTGGTTATACTATCTCTAACTAAGCTATAAACGCAAATCGTGGACCATAGTTCCCTTAAATTCATATTTTTTCTAGTCCATAAGGCTAACTCTTTGGCCTAGCCGCTAAATCTTTAGACGTAAACAACTATAAGGTCAATAATAACGATGGCTAAAGATTATGGACATATTACGCAAAGAGAATATAATTTTGCTCAGGAATTCATTTTTAGAAAAGGTCGTAATTTCACTTAGGGATTGAACTATAGAATTCCGTATGGCGACTAAAGAGAAATAATAATAAAAAGCTAACATTATGAACTCACGGTTAAACAGTGAATTATAAACGTTAGCTTTTTAGTTAATATAGTCCTGTTAACCTTACAAATAAGGTTATGGGAAAACTACCTCTTGGTATACTGAGGAGCTTTGCGGGCGCGTTTCAGACCGGGCTTCTTGCGTTCCTTGGCGCGGGCATCGCGGGTCAGGAGGCCGTTCTTCTTCAGAACCGGGCGAAGGGTCTCGTCAGCCTGAATCAAGGCGCGGGAGATGCCGTGACGGACTGCTCCGGCCTGGCCGCTGACACCACCGCCAACTACCTTGACCGAAACATTGTACTGGCCCAGACGATTGACCAGGCGCAAAGCCTGCTCAATGATAATCTGGTTGAGCTGGCGGCCACCGAAGTAATCCGTGGCGGTCTTGCCGTTGACGGTGAAAGTACCGGTTCCGGGTAGCAAGCGCACGCGGGCTACCGCAGTCTTTCGCCGTCCCGTGCCGTAGAAGTAATTTTTGTTTAAAGTCGCTGCCATTTTACTCTTTGAGGCTCCTTATACTTTACTGGTTGCCTTCGCGAGGGCCAGTATATTCCAGCTTATATTCTTTGGGCTGTTGCGCCTGGTGAGGATGCTCAGCGCCTTCATAAACCTTCAGCTTGGTCAGTTGGGCCCGGCCCA
>JAYSYV010000108.1:0-2423 GCA_043727245.1 Chloroflexota bacterium
AAAATCAAGCCTACGACAATCAGAATAATGCCGGTAATTTCGTGCCGGACTCCATCGGGAATGGGCGGCAGACGGTCGGTTTCGTGAAAATTGGCCGGAGCGGCCTGGCGAGGGCGTGAGGTTTGGCTCTCGGTCGCTGCGGCAGGGCGGCGCGGGGCGGACCCGCTGGATTTGCCATTAGTTCCGTTGGTAGTCGAGGGGCGCTGGCGGGCGGTACTGCTTTTGACTACAATTTCGCTTTCGCTATCTCTGGCTTTTTTTT
Source organism: Chloroflexota bacterium (assembly GCA_043727245.1). Lineage (GTDB taxonomy): Bacteria > Chloroflexota > Chloroflexia > Chloroheliales > Chloroheliaceae > 54-19. Next base: position 263 of record JAYSYV010000108.1, read on the forward strand.
CGGCAGGTGGGTCCAGGGCCAGAGTATCGGCGGTCTTTTTGCGGACGGGAGCTTTAGTGGCCCTGGAGGTGCGCGAATTTATTATAATATTATCCTGTTCCGGGACAAGCGTGCGAAAAGCCGTGGTAGTGGGTCGGGATTTTGCTACAGGCTGGTTAGCCGGTTCATTTTTTGGGGAAGCCGTTTTTTTTTCAGGCATGATGTCGGGTCCGCCTTCTTAATTGAAAATACCAAATTGCCAGCCCTGGCTGGTTATTATATTACCATACTAGCACTTGCGTTCTTAGTCGTCAAGAAGCAGAAAATTTATTCAAGGACAAGTTCCGGCTCTCTCGCCAGGGCCGTTTTTTCGGGATGAGCCTGGCGGACCGGCGTGAAAATCCCGGCACAGGCCAGCATCAGGCCAAATATTCCCATGCCTACCAGGACGGTTACAGTGCCGGTTTTTTCGGCAATTCCGGTGGCGATGGCCGCCCCAAGCGGCCCTGGTACGGCGTTCAAAGCCCAGAAGATGGCCGTTACCCGGCCCAGCATATGGTTGGGCGTAATGGTCTGGCGCAGGGCCATAGATACCGTACCCTGAATGGCCGAGGCATAAGTAAAAGCCAGGCCCATTAAACAGATTATCAGGAAGTTTGGGGCCAGGCCAATTAAGGTTGTGGAAATGCCGGTGAGGGCCATCGCGCCCAGAAAGCAAATTCCAAAGCCTACCCGCTGACGCAGCCAGGCCACCGTTATCCCGCCCACGATAAAGCCGCCGCTACTTAGTCCCAGCATGATACCAACTGCGTTATCGTCCTCGTTCCAATCGTGTTTCAGGTGAAAGATAAAAAGGTCCAGGCTGGCGGTATTAATCAGAGCGAAGAAGGCCATCAATATGGTTACTGTGCGAAGAACCGGCTGGTTCCAGAGGAATTTCAGGCCGGAAAGCCATTCTTGCAGCAAGTTCTTGGGTTGAATCTGGATGTTGGGTTCATCTCCGATGTTCTGGAAGCGCACCAGGGCCAGTGAGATAGCCGAAATTGCAAAAGAAAAGGCATTGATGCCCACAGTATTGGCCGGGCCGACCTGCGCCGAAACGAACCCGGCCAGCATTGGCCCGGTCACGAAGGCAAAGCCAAAGGTGGTTTGTAGACGGCCATGGGCGCTTGTAAGCTGGTCTTTGTTTACCAGGTGGGTAATGGCGGTAATATAACTGACCGAGAAAAATGAGCCTAACGAGGCGCTCACGGCTGTCACCACATATATTAGCCAGATTTGAGGCCCGATCAGCCACCAGGCCAGCGGAATCAGGGCGTTGACGAGTAAGCGGCCAATATCGCACCAGACCATTAATAGCCGCCGGTCTACCCGGTCAACAACCACGCCTGAAATCAGATTGGTAAAAAGGTTGCTGATGCCGAAAGTGCCAGTGACAAGACCCATCTGGGCGACCGACCCCGTTACTTGTAGGACCAGCAACGGCAGAGCAATAAAGGCAAAAGAGTCGCCCAGGTTGGAGAAAGTTTGACCGACCCAGAAAATGTTAAAGTTGCGGTTGCGCCAGAGATTTGAAGTCACGAAACTCAAGGTAATTTCCCATTAAATTTATGCCCGTCCTATTGCGGTACATTTAACCCGGTTTGGTTTTTGCCAGATACAGCCGGAATTTATAATTTCAGGTCAGGGTGTTTATCGGCCCAGGGACGCGCATTTTCAAAGGCGGAGGCCGCCCGGAGCAGGTTTGCTTCGGACAGGCGGCGGCCTACGATTTGAATACCTACCGGCAAACCGGACCGGGAAAACCCGCACGGTACTACCAGCGATGGTAAGCCTGTCAGGGTTATGGCGTAGGTCAGGCCCAGCCATTCCACGTAGTTTTCCATCTTCCGACCGCCCACTTCCGGCGGGCTGATTACTTCCACCGGGAAGGGCAGCGTACCAGCCGCCGGTACTAGCAGCAGGTCGTACTCATCAAAGAAGCGCTGCACCCGGTCCCACAGTTTGCCTCTGGCTACTTCAGCCTGGGCGACCTGCAAACCGCTCAAAGTGAGGCCATACTCGGTATTCCAGATCAGGTTGGCCTGCATTTTCTCGCGCCACCGGGGTAAAAAGTCGGCATAAGCAGCGGCCATCCTGGCTCCTCGCAAGACCTGGAAAATATGAGGGCTGTCCGAGAAAT
>JAYSYV010000109.1:0-22510 GCA_043727245.1 Chloroflexota bacterium
TGCTCTTCGTCACAAAAAGTACATTCCATCATCAGATAGTCGGTCCCATGAGCGAAGTCCAGAAAAGTCTGGCAGGGTGCGGTATCACTGCTATAGACCAGAGTTTGCCCATCCGGGAAGATGACTTTGGAGGCCACACTGGGTACGGCGTGGAGGGTGGGAGTGGTCCGTAAGGTAAATTCCGGGCTGTCTATAACCAATTCATCCGGTGTACCTGCAATAGTATGAAGGACGATGGGAAATTCTTTGATAGGGCGCTTGCGTAAATCCCACAAGTCCAGCAGAATTTCGATTACGTGTATGGCGGCTGGCAGGGCATAAATATGCAACGGCTCCGAGCGTCCTTTAATCCACAAACACTCGATTAAAGAAGGTAGGCCGCTAATGTGGTCTATATGGTGGTGGGTGATCAGGATGTACTTTAAGAGGGCCGGGTCTGCCCCTATTCGCAAGAGTTTGCGGTAAGGCGAACCACTGCAATCTATCATCAAGTAAGTGTTGTTGCTTTCGACCAGCAGCGAAGAATTATCCTGGGAGATTGAGGGTAAAGCCGCTCCGGTCCCTAAAAAATATAAGCGTTGCATTAAGAGCCTTTCTAACCTCTAACTTTAGTTATATTCTCGTAAGTACTGGCGAAACTGTCAATGACTTTTATCACTATTTTTCCAGGCAAAGAAACTCGCGCCGGGGTATAATATATGTCCTAATCAATAAATAACACTTTACCAAAAATCAGGATGAAATGCCAAAGAAAAAAGATACCAAAAAAGACCGCCGACCCAACCGGACCATACAACTGCAATTCCCCGATAAGACCGCCGAACGTTACCTGCAAAGCCAGCTTGCCAAAGGTGAGAAATTGTTCGAGGCCGGGCGGTTTGACGAAGGGCTGCAAGTCCTGGAACCGTTGACACAGCGCTACCCCAACGACCTGCCTCTGTTAGAACTGATCGGCGCGACCTACGGAAGCCTGGGGTATCGCTCGGAAGCGCAGGCCGCTTTTGAAGCAGCCCTGACCCTGCCAGGCCAGAAAGCCGGAGCTTTGACCCGTTTTAACCTGGTGCAGACCTATATTTTGAGCGACTATCCGTTCCTGGCTTACGATTTGAGCCAGGAACTGGATTGCCTGGCCCTGGCCCAGGAAACCGGCCAGCCCTCCAACCTGGAAATGTGCCGGGAACTGGCCGAAAATTGCCGCCAGCTTGTTGAAGCGGCGGCTGAAGAAAACGGTCGCGACATCGCCGAGTTTGAGCCGGTTGGCCGGGCGCTGGACCGGGGAAGACTGGCCTTAAGCAAAGAAGATTATGGTACGGCCCGGCAGTTTTTCGAGGAAGCGGTCCGGCTGGATGGTGGTATAGCCATAGCATTGAATAACCTGGCGCTGGCCTCGCTTTTAGACAATGCTTTGCCCGAAGCCGAAGCCGCTGCCAAACAGGTGGTCGAGCAGATTGAACCTGAAAATTGGGCTGCGCTAAGTCTGTTAATTCGTCTGGCGGCTATTCGAGATGATAATGCCGAAGCTGAAACTTATTTAGATAAGCTGGCGGCCCTGCCTGCGCCAGTGGCCTTTGCCGACCGCCTAAAACTGGCTGAAGGTCTGGCCGCCCTGGACCGAGATGAACCGCTGCTGAGTCTGGTCCGGCCAATGCTCGAACACGACCCCGAAAACATTTTGCTGGACGAGCCATCCTACCAGGAGTTAATCACTTTTGGGACGGTCGCGGCGGCTAACCTGAGTCAGAACTTGCTGGCGATGAAATTTCTACAGGAAGCCCGTAAGTTCACCCGGCCAACCCTGCTGGAACGGACCCTCTTTGCTCTCGAAAATAACGAACGCGGACCGCGCCGGGAAGGACGCTTCTTTTATTACGACCCGGTGGCGGCTTTCCCCCCGGCGGCAGCCTATCTCACCGGCCTGGCTAACCAGTTGATGGACAGTGGCAGTAATGATTACCGGGAAGGACTGCGCCAGTTCTTCCAAAAATTCGGACAAGCTGCCCTGGAAGTGGCCGCTTGTAAATACTGGATTGACCGGGAGCCTTCTTTAGTGGCTGACCTGCTGGTGCAGGCATTAGCCTCAGAAGTGGAAGGTGGCCCTGAAATGGTCCGGCGGTTGGCTTTCAGCCGGTCAGGTGACGATTTACAAAGAGTTACGGCGGCGAAAGTTTTGCAGGAAGCCGGGTTAATCGGGCCAGACGAGCGAGTTAAAATCTGGCTTGGACAGCGCCAGGCTATAGGAACTGTCGCCCAACTGACTCAGCGTCAGCGCGAAATAGCTCAACGCCCGGTGACCCAGGATTTGGACCACCAGACCGCCAGCCAGTTAAACCAGGCGTTGGATGCTATGCGCCAGGGCGACAGGGCCGGGGCTATCATCCGATACCGTCAATTGGTCGAACAAAATCCCCGGCTAAAACAGGCTTACCAGAACCTGGCGGCCCTGCTTTCCGGCCAGGGCGATACAGCCGGGGCGATTGGCTATCTGCGCCAGGCTCTCCAGGTGGACCCCGATTATACCTCGGCTCATCTGGCCCTGACCCAGCTTTTGATTGCCACCGACCAGCCTGAAGAAGCATTAAAATGGCTGGATACTTTAGAAGGCAAACTTCAAGGGTTCTTTCTGGACGAACTGGAAGCCTACTACCTGGCCCTCGCTTCGTTTTACCGCAAGCAGGACCAGGCTGAAGAAGCTAAAGCCGCTTTGCAAGAACTGCTGACGCTCGACCCGGAAAACCGGACCGCCCAGGCTTTGCTGGCTCAATTTGAACCGGGCGGGAATGCCAATGAGAAGTAGACAATAAATGCAACTGTGAGGAATGGGTTATTTTTGACCTTTGTTATAAAAATTATAAGCGGCTAAACTCAGTTCAGCGATAAACTGGCGGGCCGCTACATCGTTTACATGGTGGGTCAGGACGCTGACCAGGAGGCGCTGACCGTTTGGCAAATAGATTATCCCGGCATCGTTTTTGACACCATCCAGGTCGCCGGTTTTGTTGGCGGTATGGGTATCGGGTGGCAAGAGGGACGGAATACGGTCCCTGAGTTGGGTCCGGCTTAAAAGATCCAGCATGGGTTTATCGTACTCTGGCCCAAGCAGCTTCTGGTCGGCCAGACGGCTGAAGAAAAGGTCCAAATCCTGGGCTGTCACCTGGAAATTCCAGGTGTCGCTAAAATCTGAGCTGGTAAACCCCAGGTCGGCCACAATATCTTTCATCCGAGGGGCGCGAACCTCGAACAATAACATCAATCCGGCAGTGTTATTGGAGTCGATAATCATGCGTTCCAGCAGTGCGCTAACCGGCAAACTATTACCCGGCGAAACAATCGTATAGCCATCCTCAGCGCTGGCATCGGCATCGGGAATCAGGGTGATCTGGTCATTCAGGCTCAAACGGCCCCCCGAAATATCGTAGTAAACTGTCAGCATGACAAACAGTTTATACAGACTAGCGCTCTCGAAAAGTTTATCTGAACTGTCTTCAAACTTCTCCCCGGTATCCAGGTTATGAATTACCATGCTATACCCGGCACTCTCGCCCAGGTTGGCTTCTTCTTTGGCTATAACCTGATGAAGCGCTTCTTCCAGGGTGGCCGGGGCTTCAGTAGGGGTAGACGAAATTTGATTGGTAGGCACAGGTAAAAAAGTGCCTGGGGTAACTAGAGCCCGAGTTGCGCCCCGATTGCTAACAACCACCGGCCCTGGCCCTGCGGTTGGTATTGGTTTAGGGTTTTGGGAAAATGGTCCGACTATTACTGCCAGCGCCCCGCCTACAAGCAGCCCCAGGATAATTAAAGGTAGACTACTAGAAAAAGGGCGGCGGCTGCGCGTCTTAGCCATGCTACGAGCCTTCTCCCACGACTGTTTTTTATTTCTATTATTTCGAGGTGAGGCCGGACGGCTTACGCGAAAAGTATTTCTTGCAGGCATAACATTATATAAAATCTAACTTTTTAACCGGAAGGCGGCAACAATCGCCAGTTAAAAGGTAATACATAAATGCCCATTTCCAGGGTTTTCAGGGCAAAATTCGATTTGAACACCAGGCTATAACAATTATAGTGGCCCTGTGCGATATTCGCAATTATTAAATTTGAATTATTTTTGTAAAAAGAGCTTTGAAAACCCTTGCCAGGATATTATTGGACTTTACCCCTGGTGGCGACCGGCCAGATTTCTACAATCACCCCTTGCCGGTGAGCATAATAAGTATCGTGCAGGTTAATGGTCGGGTCAATATGGCTGGGAATCATCTCCACCCGGTCGCCAATTTCCAACCCTGGACCGCTTTCCCAGCTAAGTGAACCATGCTCGTCCCCGTTTGGTACATAATTAATGCCGGGTAGATTCTTCGGCTCGGCAAAACCGCTATCAGTTGTGAGCGATTTCAACCCGGCATCAATCACCGCCCGGTTGGTTTCGGGTTTGCTTATGACTGTCGCCAGGATAGTCAGGCTATTGGAATAGACCAGGCCCAGAGCGTTGCGGTAGTCGGTATCCATGAAAATAAAGGAGCCAGGTTGGACCTCGGTAATGCCCGGACAGGTCGCGCAAATCTCGGCTGTACCGGTCCCACCGGTCGTGACCGTTTCAATCGAGAAACCGGCCTCCCGCAATTTAGCGGCTGTCCCACTCAAAGCCGCCATAGCCTCCCGGCATTTTTCTTCGCGCAACGGCTGGTCGTGCATGTGCTGGAGATGGCCTTCGTAGCCCTGGACCCCAATCAGCCGCAAATTCTTTAGTTGCCCGATATGCCGGGCCAGAGCCAGGGCTGGTTCACCGGGCAAAATCCCGGTGCGGTTTTGCCCGACATTCACATCAATCAACACCTGGAGCGGCTGCGAAAGTCCGGCCTGCTCCAACGCCTGGTTAAGCCCGCTGGCTCCGACTGCGCTATCAATTACCACCTTAACCTGGGGATGCTGGCGGAAAAGCTCGGCCAGGCGGGCTACTTTGGCCGGGCCGACAATTTCGCAGGTAATTAATAAATCTTCAATCCCACCGGCGGCCATTACTTCCGCTTCGCTCAGTTTCGCCACGCAGCCGCCCGTAGCCCCGGCCTCAATTAATTTTTTAGCCAACAACGGGCTTTTGGTCGTCTTGAGGTGTGGCCGAACTTTAACGCCGGTCGGTAACAGGCGACTCATTAGTTTGGCGATATTGGCCTCCATCAGGTCCAAATCTACCAGCATCGAAGGCGTATCCAGGGCTGACAGCCTATCGCCGGGTTGAGGATTATACATAAGGTCTTTTTTTCTTCCTGGGAAATTAAAGGTTGACCGGCCAGGGTCCATCTAAAGCGCCAGATGAGCCGGAGCGCAAACGCCTCTTGCCTATTATACCAAAGATTGCGGGCTAACCAGGTTTTATGGCGAATAGCTAAGTCATTCTTTACGATTTACTAACCCTGGAGAGATTACCAGACCAGCCCTGATAAGCTATAATATTACTGAAGGTGAAGCTGTAAAGATTTGTAAACTGGAAAGAAGCCTGACAATGAAAACACGACGCTTGAATGAAGCCCTGATAGGCTTTCTAACGCTGGGAAAGTCCGCCGAACTCGGACGACAGTTAGTTTTGACCACCGACAACAAATTTGCCGAAAAAGTGGCCGGTAAATTGAAAGTAAAACCGGAAGCTCTCCAAAAATGGGGGCGGGCTACGTGGCGTTTGACGCGGTTATCAGCGTAACCGGGGCGCTCGCAATGCTTCAGGCCGTCCGCAAAAATCGCAAGGGAGCCGGACAGGCCGCCTTGATTCAAGGCGGGACTCTAACCCTCTATAGCCTCTATTACTTAGTTTATTCGCTGTTTGGCCTTAAAGGAGCCAGCCTGGGCTCGAAACTGCTAAATGTAGTCCTTAGCCTTAGCCACGTTTATAGCAGCATTAGAATCATCAAGTTTGGCCTCAAAGCTTTAGAGTAAAATAGTAGTCATTAGCCAGTGGATTAAGTTTGAACCTATAAGATAGGGTCTTAATCCCAGGACGAAAACAAAAAGGTTGAAACTTACAAAATTAAGTTTCAACCTTTTTGTTATTCGGTTAAGGCTAACCGTAGATGATATTGTTTTGGCTATCGAGGTGAACTTTGTAGCTTGGCAAAGCCGAATTAGCCGGGCGGCGGGTCGGAGCGCCAGTAATAATATTGAAAGGCACATTGTGCAGGTCACAGACCAGAGCCTGCTGTGACTGGTCAAAAACCAGGGTATAGGGCCGGTGGGTACAAATACCGCTGTAGGCTTTAACCGAACCGTCCTTCTCGTGAATTACAAAAGCGGTTTCGCCGGTGTCGGGGGTAGTAAATTTCAGAGCGCTACCGGCTGCCAGGCTGGCAAAATTACCCAGAATCAAGCTCCGGCTGGTCGAAGTCGAACTGCCACTTTGAGACGAAGAACCGCTGGAAACCACCGGAGTGGTGGCAATGGCCGGAGTAGTGGCAGTGGCCGGAGTAGTGGCAGTGGCCGGAGTGGTGGCAGTGGCCGGAGTGGTGGCAGTGGCCGGAGTGGTGGCGGTGGCCGTATTACCCTGGACGCTGCCACCACTTCGCCCTCTGAATCCGTTTGAGGGAGACACCCCGCTCTGGGAATTGGTTGAACTGGGGGCGGTGGTGGAAGAAACGGATGTCGCCGTGTTCGGTGGAACCTGCGCCAGGGCCAGGGGGGTTCCATCGGCCTGGGACCGACCAAGCAGGTAGCCCGCCGTACCGCTCACGGCGACCCCTGCCAGCAGAGTGGCCCCGGTTACAGTCAGGAAGCGCCGCCGGGCCATAGTTATCTGCCCGGTTGGAGCGGCTACCGGCGAAAAACCAGGCGCAATTACGGTAGACGGTTGCACATTGGCAGCCTTTCTAAGCCGCGCTCGTGACAAAGAAAGCGCTATTCCGCTAACTTGCGCGGCTACGACTGCCAGCGAAAGAACGATAACCCCATAGAAAAAATAGCTTTCGCGGAGGTTGATGAGTTGGAAGCCCACCGTATGAATTACGGCCAGCCCAATCAACAGATAATTAAACCGCTGCAAAAATTTCCAGCGCTTGCCTTTAAGCCATTTTAGCGAAACCTGGTTCGATGTTACCATCAAGGCCACCATAACCAGAGTCGCCACCAGGCCAACATCGTTGCTTATTTCAAAAAGTCCGAAGGTTGGGAATATACTTTTCTCACTCTTGCCGACGAAAAAATCTAAAATACTTTTGCCGGGATAAATTTGCAGTGAGAAAATCACGTGCAGACAGGCGGTAATACCCGACCAGATACCTATGTCCCGCCGCAGGTTGATATTGACCGGGTTACGGCGCTTACGCAAAAGATTAATCGGCCCAATCAGCAAGGTCACGGCCAGCATGATTAGCGAAAAATAGCCCAGACCGATAGTTATATTCTCGTTAGAAGTGTTGTCAGGCGCGTAAACTGAGGCCAGGTAGCAACCTACCAGGCTCAGGAAAATCATGCCCAGATGCGTCGAAAGACGGCTTTTATTGAGGTAAGACTTGGCTTGCATATAATAATAATTCCCTGAATTGACCCTTAAATGATTCTTAAATTTAGAACCTTGAATAAAAGTACTCTGATTTTGTTTTATCATTCTTAGTGTACAGATGAATTCTGAGAAAACTGTTAAAAATGTATAAGAAATTTCTTAACTTATTATATTCTTGCAATATCTTTGCAATTTGAGTTCAACAGCACATCCTTTTACCGTCAAAAATGAATTTGGTGAATTTAAAAGTGCAAACATATTGATTAAACGTAAAGGTTGAACGTGACTCACAGGCAAATACTTACAGAAGATTAAAGGGTAAGTAATTCCAATTTAGCACGTAAAAAGTCACGTTTTATGTTGTATGCTTTATTATGGAAGGGAAATGTCTCAGGGTTATCTCAGAGTTGTCTCAAATTTGTCGCAGAAGGTTAGCCTGAAGTTTCTTAAAAATTCTTGCAAAAATTAACGCAAACGGTATATATCCACTCCATCCTGACTAAAGACCATGGGCCAGCCCGCCGAAGCCGGGTTGAAACCGCCTGACAGACGTTCGCGCCAGCCATAAACCAGATAATTTAGCCGTCCGGCCTGGATTAGCTGCTCTCTAAACGGCATAGGGGTTTTCGCATCGAAAAATTCCTGCACCTGTTTGAGTTTCCGGGTCGGGTCAAGCGTTTCATAGTTATGGCCGTAGTAGACCGGACGCAATACTTGCCCCGGCAAAACATTACCCAGCACCGGCCCGGTCAGGATAACTTCGCCGGGTTGGCTGTTTTGACGCAGCCAACCAATCGCCCCCAGCTCACCCTGGCTGATATAAGGCGAGTGAACCGGGTCAAACAGGTCATCGTGGGGGAGGTAGAGCAGGGCAATCGAAATAATTACCAGGCCCAAACTCGAAAGCGACAGCACAAAAGTTAGAGCTTTTTCCCTGAAAGGATACCACTTTCCAACCGCCACAACTTGATAATAACCAGCAGTCGCCAGGCAGCACAGCGGCAAATGAATCCCTTCCAGAAACCGGCGTGAAAAGCTTAACGGCAAAACCAGCAAAAGAATCGTGACGGCCAGCCAACCCGTGACCAACCGCCAACGCAATAACATTTGAAAGTCGGCTTTTTCGGTGGCATTTTGCCGTGAGACGCGCTCTACCCACCAGGCCCCAGCCAAAGCTAAAGGGATAAGTAGCCCATAAGCCCCCAGCATAGTCAATAAGTCCAGGCTAGGGGTCTGGTTTTGCTGCATCCATTGGTTGAGCAGCGAGTCACGGCTGGTTCCCCACCAGGTCAAGAGTGGGCCTGGTGTACCGGCTAATCCGGTCAAAATCAGGCCAAAAAACCCTGGCCAATGCGGTTTCTTAGTTGTAAAGACCCGCCGGAGCCAAAATAGACCCAGCCCCCCGGCCAGCGTAAAAAGCAGGAAGGGATGGACGAATCCCAGGCCAAAAGAGGCCAGGGCGGCTTTCCAATAAGCCTTGAAACCCTGACCCTCTAGCCCGGCCAGGCTCTCGGTAATAATAAAAATCAGTAAAGCGGTCGCAACCGGGAAATGAGGGTTGGCAAAAATGCTCTGGAAAGTATAGCCTTCGGCTACCCAGAAATCGGGCGGTGAAGGAGTAAAGAGAACCAAGAGCCAGCCCAGCCCGGCTGAAAGGCAGACCAGCCGGAAAGCAAAGCGCTGTTGTAGCTGGCCGGGAAAAACAAGTTTGATAAACCGGAAACTGACCAGCAGCAGTCCCAGCCCACCCGCCAGCCGGACCAGGTGAAAAACTATGATATTGGGTAAACTTAAAAGTCCGGCCAGTTTGCCTGAGAGCAAATAAAAGACGTAAGTTACCGCCCCGCTGCTGCCCGGTTCGCTGGTGTAAATCAGGTGAAAGAGCCAGCTTCCCTGGCGGCCTTCTTCCATCTTGGCTAGGTAGGTGTTGCCATCGCTGGCATTAAATAAAAAGCCGCTGAACTCCTGACTCGGGGGAGTAGCCAGCCAACCCCATACAAAAGGCAAGCTTGCCAGGCCGAGGGTAAGTAAAACCCAGCCCGTAAGCCAGCCCCGTTGGCTTTGAAACGCTTTTAATTTAAGCCGGTGCATTTTCAATATTTATTTCGGGACTTTCGTCTGATGCGATCCTTTTCGTAAATCCAGGTCTGGAAGGTTATCGCTAACTGAAAGAACCTACCCAATTCTCCATTTTACATTTTACGATTTAGATCTATTTCGGGACCAACAGCCAGGCATAGCCCTGCCCATCCTGCCCGCGTATACTTTCGAGCAGGCGGTAATGCTGCTGGACGGCTTGCTCGAAACCGGGCGGCCAGGGCGTAGAAGGAATATAACCAACCTGGGCATCTAGCTTCAAAACGTCGTAACCCATAAGCATAATCTCGAACTTTTGCTGGATTACGTCCCGGACTAACGCCTGACCATCCCGAACATTGGCAGCAGATAACTGGCGGTACAGGAAATGGTCGAAAACCTGATCGTAATGGCCCGAGGCCATGGCCGGGCCGCTCAGCTCGGCAAAAATTCGGGCATGGCCGGGATACTGCGCCAGCACACGTGAGGCTTCCTGGTAAGCCGGACGCAAATTAGCCTGCATATCAGTCTGGAAATTCAGCCAGAAGGCCAGGCCAAACAGAATTAATAACTGTAAGACGACAACCGCTTTAGGGATACGCCCCCTGAAGCTCATTGGCGATAGCGGCGAAAATGAATGCCCGGCCATTATACACAGGAAAGACAACGCTTCAAAAAAGTAGTAGTCAGCCGCTCCGGCTTTGCCGATTGTGAATGAAAGCAGCAGAGCAAAACCGCCCCAGATTACCAGCAAGCGTTTGATGCCGCCAGATTTAAAGAATGCTGGAACCTGCCAGATTGCCAGCCCAATGAGTGGATAGTAGAGCGCCAGAGACAGACCCCAGATTGTCAGCATCTGACCGATAGAAAACGGGGTAAACCGCTCCATAGTCATAAAAAACAGGTAATTACCCCCGGTGGCAATCGCTAAAACGGCCAGGCCAAGCCCGATACCCATCCCTAACAACCCGGCAAACAAAACCGAGTGTTTTTTGCGACCTGAAATAAAAAGGTAAACCACAACTGCCAGGGCCGCTGCTACCAGAGATTGTTTGGTAAAAAAAGCCAGGTAGAAGAAAGGCAACGCCCAGAGGAAAGCTAAACTTTTAGAGTACACGGCCTGTTCAGGTGTGGCCCGGCAGACCGTGTAAATCCCGGCCAGCACAAAAGCCAGCCCCAGGGCATCCACTCGGCCCGCGTCACCCCAATAAATGACAGGGTGAAAGCAGAAGAAAAGACCCGCCGCCGCCAGGCTCACCAGCCGACTGGCCTTGAAAAGTCTGACCGTGGCATAAATAAGCGCACCCGAACTTAGCAGACCCAGCAAGGTCAGACCTCGGACCGCATATATAGAAATATCCAGGCTGCATAGGCTTTGAAATCCGGGCAAATAACTCAGAATCCAGCTTAAAAACGCGCCCAGGTAGGGAAAGACCGGCGGATAAGCCAGGTCGGTCGTGTCGTAAAAAGCCGGGTTAAAAGAGTAGGTATCACTTAAAGAGGGATGGTCGAGAATGCGGTGGACCCCGCTTAAGACCAGACCCTCGCTATAATCAAACTGGATTAAGTTAAAAGCTTTGAGAATCAGATGGCTAAGATTTAAAAGGGCCATCAGCAGAATAACTCCCCAAATCCAGCCGGGCCACCCGGTAAAAGTCTTCAAAAAAGACTTGAAATTCTGGCTAAAGTTAGCTGGTTTGGGTAAATCGGACCTGGCAGCGGAATCCAGTTTTAACATTGAACATAATCTTTTGAGTAAGCCTTTCCAAGGCATAATTTAATTTTTGACCGATTAATTATAGCATTATTACCCGGAAGCCGTTCCAAAAAGTATAAGTAAAACAAACAGGGTGAAAATCAGTAGCCTGACTACCGATAATCACCCTGCCCTGGAAAAAGCTTAAAGCAAGCCGGATTAACCGCCTTGTGGCCTCTGGCCCCGACTGCTGGCAACAGGTTCCTGGTTAGATGGCGTTAAGGGGGCAGGAGCGGCGGGCCGCCGGGTAAGTGCATACCCAGCCAGGGCCAACCCCAGCAGGCCCACGATAATACCTGCAATACCGAAGATAGTGGCCGTTCCGGCGGCATCTTTGGCTTCTTTAGCCGATTGCTGGGCCTGGGCTAGCCCATAATCGGCCTGAGCGCCAGCGGGAACAAGTTTTGGTTCTTCCACCGAGCTAAAACCATCCTTGCCGGATACGACTCGTTCGTCTATGGTGTCGCCGTTGATACTCCCTGTAAAGTGGAAAGTGTATTCGCCCGCTTTGGCCGGGAAGAAATAACCATCATACTTGCCATCGGCCCGGAAGCGCGGCGTGAGTGTTACCGGCACAGTTGAGCTACCATAAATCACTTCCACTTTAAGGGTCTTATCGGCCCCTATCACCGGGTTCTTGAGGGTACTATCGGGGTTGCTCTGGCATTCTCCCAGGCAAACCGTCAGGTCTATTCCGTTACGTTGGCTGGTAAAGGCCGGTTCGGTCAGAAATCCGAAGACAATCTGGTACTTGTCATTCACCAGGCTCCGCCGCCCGTGAGCCGAAGCGTCACCGGGGACTAGCAGGGCCAACAGGCTGAAAACCACCAGCGCGACCAGGGCAGCCCCGCTTACGCGTTTAAAAAATGAACTGGTTGTTCGCATAATAATGACACACTCCTCTAACTTGATGGGATTAAATTAATTGTTCGTGAAGCCCAAAGGAACCCAGGCAAACTTCCTGCCGCAAACCGCTATAAAGCACTAATTGATTGGGAAGTTAAATTATAACTACTGCCAAAAAGCAGGTGCGGCAAAATAGAGCCTGGTTTCGAGCTATTTAGAAGATAAAGGTTAGAGAATGGGTGGTTTAAAGGGGACTCCCAGAAAAGGGCCGGATGGATTAGGGTCCGCAGCGGGAAAATGCCGACCGAGATTGAGGGAATTGTAATTACTCAGAGTTTCAGTATTAACCTGGCCCCTGGCAGTCAGGTCTTGCCAGAAATTAGCAGCGGAATTGCTGCCATTGAGCGTCTGCAAGTGATTATCGCTGATTGAAAGGCTCCAATTATTGTTAGTTTGGGCCAGGGCCGGTGGAAGTTCCTGCTCAGTGACACCTTTCGGCAAGGTTACAATGGCATGAGTATGGCTGGAACCGGAGCCATCGTGTAGATGGATAAGCCCTCCGAACATTTGCATGTGAACCAGTTCTATTTGCTGGTCGCTGGTAGTTCCTGGAGTACTTTCAAAACCGGGCGGGGTTGCCAGCATAATGGTCGCGCCGAGGGACAGGTTCAAGACAGCCAGGGGCAAAATAAAACCAGCGGCGAAGTTTAAGCTGCGCCCGGCGAGTTTCTTCAGTTCTATAATTAATAGAACGAGGTCCATTGATTACGATTTTCCCGGTTATTATGTTCATTCCACCATATTGTCGGTTCATTCTAGCACAGCCAGGCGGTTTAGCCAATTAATCGCCTAAAGTTGAGCTGGAATTACTTTTTGGCCTTGCTCTTACGTTTGGGTTTGTTTTCTTCGTAGCTCAAATCAATCCAGGGCAGAACCATGCTCAGGTCATCCGGGTTGCCTACTTTAACCCCGACCCAACCTTTATGGCCGATATACCGGGGTATCTCCACATTGGGCAGGGTGAGGGCAAATTCGCGTTCGCCAGAAGGCAGCCGGACGCTCACGAAAATTGACTCGTCTTGTTCGCTGGCATAGAGAAAAATCTGGCTTTTGCGGCTGCGGAAGGCTCGGTCGCCAAAGGGGAAATATTCTTCAACATCAGGATAGGTAAAGGCTACCTGGCGGACCTGCTCCAAAAATCCGATTAATTCCAGCTTTTCGCCCGGTAGCGCATCTTCGGGATGGCGGAAGGGCTTTGCCAGTACGTAGCTCAAGCGGAGCATGGGAAGGACCGCCTCTAGCTCGTCCTGGTTCCTCGTTCGGGCTGTCAACCAACCCCTGGAACCCATTGACTTATGGACTTCCACAAAAGGCAAACTCAAGGCCAGCACCTTATCCTGCATAGGCACTCGAAAGAGCAGTTCCAGATGGTCTTTCTGCTCGTAAGCAAAGAGAAAATGGCGGCCTTTAATTTCCCTGAAGAAAGAGCGAGTACCCCATGGGAAAGCTTCTTGACTATCTTCATAGCCTAACGCTACCTCACGGACTTGCTCTAAAAGTTCAGCTACTTCCAGCGCAACATCTAGCATAAGTTTCCTTCCGGCTGATTTTAAGAAGTTGATAGCGTTAGAGTACACCAACTTTCGATTAATTTCAACACTTTAGTTCTACTTTTATAGGATTTCGTGGGATAACTAAAAAAGCCATCTACCCTGCGGTGATGGCCCTGATTATGAATTAAACCGGTTTAAGAATTGATGTTCAACAAAATCTTGATATTGCCCTTGCCAAAAGCGGCATCAAAGGCTGAAACACCCTCTTTAAGCGAAAATTCAGCCGAAATAAATGGTTCCACGTCAATAAGACGGCGTTCTAACAGGCGAATTGCTGGCTCAAACGACCCACAGCGCGACCCGACTATGCTGATTTCGTCCACCACAAAGTCGCTAAGTGGGATAGTGGTCTGGCCGTGGTAGGTGCTTTTCAGGACCAGCGTACCTTTTGGGCGAATCAGGCTTTTAGCCATTACCAGACCTTCGGTATTGCCAGTACACTCCACAACCACATCAAAGCCGCCCTTTTCAGGTTCAATTTGCCGGTGGAAAGTTACACCCTGGCGCTCCACCAGCACCCCTTTGTCGGGATGGCGGCCCAGCAGATTTACTTCCGCCCCGGTCAGCCGCAAGACCTGGCTGATTAGAAGACCCATTTTACCGTCACCGATTACCAGGGTCCGGTTGGTTGGTCGGATGTGCAACTGCTCCAGAATTTGAACCGAGGCTGCCAGCGGTTCGGTGAAGACGGCCCATTCATCAGGGACGGAGGCCGGTACTTCCACCAGGTTGACCACCGGCAGCCGCAAATACTCGGCAAAGGCTCCATCGCGGTGGTTAATCCCTAACGTTGTGCGGTTAGGGCAGTGGGTCGGGCGGTTGGCCCGGCAGGTCGCACAATGTCCACAGGCAGCGTTTATCTCGCCCACGACCCGCTTACCAAGCCAGGATTTATCTTCCAGGGAAGCGACTTCCCGCACAACTCCAACAAATTCGTGACCTAAAACACCGCGAAAATCAAGGTAGCCACGGGTAATTTCCAGGTCAGTATTGCATATTCCGGCCCGCCTGACCTCAATCAGAGCCTCACCGGGTTCAATCTTCGGAGCCTGGTGCTGTTCTTCAACCCTTAAAGCTCCATCAAAAACTAATGCTCTCAAGCTCTCTCCTGTACTATCTAATGTGATATATCGAAATTCAAAAATCTATTTTAACCCTTTTAAAAAAGTTTGCAACGCTTGATTGAAAAACTCAGGATTCTCAAGATTGGATAAATGCCCGGCGTGTGGCACAATCGAAAGTTGCCAATCCGGGATAGCCTGGGCCATCTTGCGAGCTACTTCAGCCGAAACTAGCTGGTCGTCCTTGCCACAAATTACCAGCGTAGGTATTTTGATTTTACCCAGAAGCGGTGTCGAGTCGGGCCGGTTCGCTAGCGCTCCGGCAGCGGCAATCGTGCCGGACGGGTCATTCTGGCGGATGGTCCGGGACAGGTCGGCCACCAGGTCGGGCCGGACGTGGTAATTCTCCGGTGACAGCAGCCTGGGCAGATTAGCCTCCACCACCGCTTCCATACCATGTTCGCGGATGTTTTCGATAAGTTTAAAGCGGTTCTGACGGGATTCCTCGGTATCCGGTTCGCTGCGAGTGTCGCACAGAACCAGGCCGCGCAACATATAAGCGTATTTGCGGTAAAAGGCAAAGGCTACATAGCCGCCCATCGAAAGGCCCATAAGAACAATCTTTTCCTCGGCCAGACCGAGTCGATTTAGAAAGACCGCCAGGTCGTCGGCGTAATCTTCCATAGTGGCATAGCGATCCTGGTAAGCCCCGGCGGCGCTCTGTCCAAAGCCGCGCAGGTCCGGCGCAAGTATCCGGTAGTCACGCTTTAATTCCTCAATCTGGGGATTCCACATCAGCGCGGCCAAAGGAAAGGCATGCACCAGCAGCAAAGGCTGGCCGCCGCCTTCGTCCCGGTAGGCCATTGAAAAACCGTTTACTTCAAGCTGTTTCATTTTTCCTCCCGCCCACTTTAATGACGCGCCTACTCAATCGTACTATAATTAGCAGTACATATATAATATTACCACATTGAAAAGTAACCGGCAGTCCAATTTCAATGTAAATGAAGTTAAACCGGGCTGGAAAAGAGAAATAAGTTATGACAGAGAACAAAACCGGGTTGGAACGCTATATCCGGCAAACTATCTTCAAAGGAGTCGGCCAGGCCGGTCAGCAAAAATTACTGGCCTCAAAGGTTTTAATTGCTGGGTGCGGAGCGTTGGGAACAGCCATCGCCAACCTGCTGGCCCGCGCCGGTATCGGCCACATCACGATTATAGACCGGGATTTTATCGAGCTGAATAACTTGCAGCGGCAAACCCTCTACGACGAAGAAGATTTGCGTCAGAATTTACCAAAAGCTATCGCCGCCGCCAACAAATTGCGCCTGATTAACTCGGAGATAACAGTCGAAGGTATTGTCGAAGATTTAAATTACGAAAATGTCGAGCGACTGGTCAGGGCCGCCGATATTGTGCTGGATGGGACGGATAATTTCGAGACGCGCTATCTGCTAAATGATACCTGTGTCAAATATCGTAAACCCTGGATTTACAGTGGAGTAATCGCGGCTTACGGCATTACCAGCACGATTTTGCCAGGGGATACGCCTTGCTTTCGCTGCCTGTTTCCCGACCCGCCGCCGCCAGGCACTACTCCGACCTGCGATACTGCCGGAATCGTCGGGCCGATTGTCGGCATGATGGGAGCTTTTGCCGCCGGGGAAGCCATCAAATTCTTGACCGGCCAGGGTAAACTCAACCGGGGCTTAACCTCGATTGACCTGTGGCAGTTAAATTTCGACCGCCTGCCGGTAGAGGACCGCCAGCCGGATTGTCCATGCTGTGGCCGGGGCGAGTTTGAGTTCCTGGAAGCGGCGGGCGAACGAGGGAGCCGGGTGGCCTCGCTGTGTGGACGTAACGCGGTCCAGGTAACGGTCCGGCCCACTCCCAATTTGGACCTGCCGGACTTTGCCAGACGCTTGACCGCCGCCGGGGCCGAGGAAATGCTTGAAAACGAATTCTTGTTGCGCTACTGCCTGGACGGCTACGAGTGGACCCTCTTTCCCGATGCTCGCGCCATCATCAAAGGCACTGACGACCTGAACGTGGCAAAAACTTTGTACGCCCGCTATATCGGGGTATAAACGCAAAGAAACCTTTACGAAAACTTGCCGACTCTTTAAAAGGTTAATGTTAAAATTTGTTCAACGTAGAACGTAATTGGTTAACATATAAATTTGTCACCAGCTACCAGAATCAGCGAGAAGAGCATAGGCTGGGTTTTTCTTGTCTTGTCGTTCCACGTTCACCGTTTTACATTTAACGAATATTTATCCAGAATAGGGAGCCGCTCTTAATGACTGCTAAAGGTCTTATTAAAACACTCATCACCCTGATAATTATCGGGGCAGGTGTCGCCATCGGTTGGGCAGTTGCCACGAATACCAATCCTTATGCCCCAGGCGCAGAAAGCAATACCCCGGTAGCGGCTGCCGCCCAGGCCAATAATAACGCGGTCCGGCCTACCGCCATTCCAACCTTTACGGCTGCTTCCGGCGTGACTGGAACTAATACCACTCCTGGGGCGGGTACGGGGACACCAGGTGTCAACGTGCCAGTAGTCGGAACAGTCCAGGGACAGGTCCAACGCGCCATCCCGGTTACGGGGACTGTAGTAACCTATGACGCAACCAGCAAAATATTAACTTTAAAAGACGCGCAGGGTAAGAGCCAGGAATATAACGCTGCCACGGCCCGCGTAACCAAAACCCAGAAACTTTCGTCCGACGATTTTGGCAAATTGCTGGGAACTAACGGCCTCGTCTTGCTGACCGGCGAAAAGGGCAGTGACGGCACTTATAACGCGGTCAGCCTGGTAGCAGTTGATGCGGCTGGTTTTGGCGGTGGTGCAGCGCCTGGTGGAGCCAGTGGGACACCTGGGGCTGGTGGAACAAGGGGAGCCGGAGCAGCAGGTGGTACACCCGGTGCGAGAGGTACAGGCGGGAACTTTGGAGGCGGTAATGCGGGCGGCTTTGGTGGTACTGGTGGAGGCGTAATCGTACGGAGCGGCACTCTGCAAGACAATAAATTCACCGGAACCAGTGCTACCGGCGAGGCTGTTACCGCGACTATCAGTGATACCACGCTGCTGGAAAAGCAAGCTACCGGCACGCTGGACGACTTGAAACCCGGTGCGAACATTTCGGTAATATCAAGGGCGGCTGCGGCGGCCGGTCCGGCCACAGCAATTGCAATCACCCTTACATAGAAAGTTCGTTAAACGGTAAACGTTGAACAGATAGTGTAAGAAATTTGAAGAATACCAGCGGAAATAGGCTCTGGCTAAGGAAGGGAATAAACAAAAGAGGCTATCCTTTAACCAGGAAGGCCTCTTTTCTAATTAAATTCCTAAGAAACTTTAGTAAGTTCTCCGCAGTTCAGCTCTAAAGAACCACTAGTATTAAATAAGGGTCTGCCTATACCTTGAGCATTGACTTCAAAATTGCCTTGATTAGAAACACCAGCCCAAAGAATACCACTAGAAAGTTCTTTAGCACTAACTTCTACAATCTCCTGTTTTTCAGTTAAGTCAAACCGAAATAAAAGAGGTTCAAACGGTTGGAGTTGCTGAATATTAAAAGCCCTTTCACCAGTGACAAAGGTAGAAATACCGCTAACCGCAAACTTAGGTAAAGGAATTGGAGTATTTTTACGCAATAAAGTTTCAAAAAGGGCAGCTCTAGCTTCTTCAATATCGGCTTTGGCCTCTTGATAACTATTACCTGTACCTAGTAACCCTGGCAATTCGGGTACACGCAAATTAAAATACGTTATATTATCAACAACTTCTTGCTCTATTTCTAAGTTATAAATCAAACCCATATAGGTTTTGAATTGTTTAAGCCTATTTATAGGTTGTTCTTTTATTTCGTTTTGAACTTCGCCTTTTTGGTGCTGTTTGCGTTTGCTCATTTGTACTCCCTTCTTGTTTGGGTAAGGCATTTTCTAGTGTTTGACGTGCTTTGACCTTATTTACCCTATCAACGGCATCTCTAGCGTAACCAGGTGAATTTGGTTTGTCTCTTTTAACAGTAGCCCATATATCTTGATATATTTTATGAGTGTATATTGTATGGTTGCCGCCATGCCTCTTGTTGAAACCAAACCCAGTATATAATGTTTCAAAGTCTTTTGCCGTATATGTTCCTTTAGGGTTATTTTTCATCTCCTCAAATAGGTCTTCGGCTCTACTCATTTGAACCTTCCTATTTAGGTTGGTTCAATAAACGTTGCTGAGTGCTAGGTGTGTTCGTTACTACGTTAGTCACTAAAAGTGGGATTTTCCTAAATAATTCACCGTCAAAAATAATTTCAAACCAGTAAGTGCCATATTCTGCCATTTGGAAATTAGATATAGCAATTAATAGGTTTAGCATTGGGTAATTGTAATTATTTTGAGCACCAATCCGAAACTCACCTTTGCCGACTTCTTGCAAAATTTCGTTGTTTGAGTTTTTGAATAGAATATTGAAATTATGAACTGTATCTAGTTCATTTTCTTCTACGGTAAAAGTTAGCGCTAAATAGAAAGAGGGAAGTAGAACGGGCATCACGGGGGTTGCAAGATTGCGAAAAATACCCATCAAATTAACTTTGTTATCTGCTGTGACGTTAGCTGCATCTGCCAAAACTGCTAAGTCAATCTCCATAAATCTCCTAATTGTTGGCCTAATCTTATAAACCTATGGTTGTAGAGATTCCGAAATCCCCAAGATTTATAGTATAGCATACGGAATTAAAAGTTATATTGTACTTGACAAATTATATCACTATCTTTGCACTTGTAATTTTTTGAGTTCAACTTCGACGGTAAAACATTGTGTCGTCGAACTTTAAATGCAAAGTTAGTGGTTATATGAAACCTCTAAAAAACACCAAGATAGCTGGCCTACCTGGCTACAATCGTAACATTAGTAGTGAAATTGTTCTCGATAGGTTCTTTTTATTTATCCTGGAGAAGTTAATCGCCCAGGCTTACGAAGCGCAGGTTCTCGACCCCATCAATTTTGCTGAGTTCTTCCATCATGGCCTGGTCTACCGGCTCGTCTATAGCCAGGATCATGACCGCTTCGCCACCCTTCTGGCGGCGACCAACTTCCATGTGGGCGATATTGATGCCGTAACTGCCCAGGGCCGTACCCACCCGGCCAATCATGCCGGGCCGGTCAATGTGGCGGCTGACCAGCATATAACCCGCCGGTTCAACGTCCACCAACAGGCCATTAAGGCTGACGATGCGCGGCTGACCGTTAATTATAGTCCCGTCAAAGATACGCAAACCCAACGGCAGCAACCTCTGGTCAACACCCCCGCTGGTGGGTCCGGCCTGCACTCGCAGCGAGATAGTCAGGCCGGTAAATTGGCCTTCTTCGCTGGTGGTCTTCTCGACCACTTCCAGGCCGCGCCGGGCCGCGATGGAGCGGGCATTTACAAGATTGATCGGCTCATCCGAAGTGGCCTGGCTTTCCAATAATCCCTGCTGGGCGGCCATACTGATAATCCTGGCGTGGTCGGGCAGCACATCACCCTGACACCAGATTTCAACTTTTGACACCGGACCGTCCGAGAGGGAAGTTGCCAGGCGGCCCAACTTGGTTGCCAGGTTCAGGTAGGGTTTGAGTTGGGTCAGGGCATCCCGGCTCAAGCCAGGCAAATTTACAGCGTTCGGCACTAATTCGCCGTTCAGAGCGGCTACCACCGACTCGGCGGCATCTATCGCGACCTTGACCTGGGCTTCCTCGGTGCTGGCCCCCAGGTGCGGTGTGGCGATAACATTGTCCAACAATACCAGAGGGCTGTCGGAAGCGACCGGCTCCCGCTCAAAAACGTCCAACCCGGCGGCGGCGACTTTGCCACTTTTCAAGGCTTCATAGAGAGCGTCTTCATCAATAATTCCGCCACGGGCTGCATTGATAATGCGAACGCCCGGTTTCATCTTCTCGAAGGCAGCGGTGCTTATCATGTGGTAGGTTTCGGGCAGTAGCGGGGAATGGACCGTGATAAAATCGGCTCGGCAGTAAATCTCATCCAGGGAAGCCAGGATAATACCCTGTTTTTCGGCGTAAGCGGACAGCACAAACGGGTCATAAGCGATGGGAATCATGCCGAAAGCGGCGGCCCGTTTCGCCAGTTCGGTGCCAATGCGGCCCAGCCCGATAATGCCGAGGGTCTTTCCAGCCAGCTCCACACCCATGAAAAGTTTGCGCTCCCACTTACCGGCTTTCATGCTGGTATTGGCCGGGCCTAACTTGCGAGCGGTAGCCAGGAGCAGGGCAAAAGCCTGTTCACAAGCTGCAATTGTATTGCCGGTGGGAGTGTTGACTACAATGATGCCGCGCTCGGTCGCCGCAGGGACATCCACGTTATCCACCCCGACCCCGGCCCTGGCAACTACCTTCAAATTGGTAGCGGCCCGGATTATTTCAGCCGTGACTTTGGTTTCGCTACGCACGATTAAACCATCGTAGTCGGCCACAATCTTTAAAAGTTCTTCTTTGGGCAACCCGGTGCGTACATCAACCACCAGGTCAATACTTGCCCCGGCCTCGCGCAAGCGGTCAAGTCCTTCTTTCGCTATAGGGTCGCTTACCAGCACCTTGAACATTTAATAGTCCTTCTAAGCCTTTCCTTAATTGCATTTCGCGAAACGTAGCACGTTAAATGCTGCTTGAATAGAAATGTTTTGATTATTGTGAGAAATTATACTAGCACAAGCCTGGAGGTGTCAATTTGGCACATTTGCCCAAAACAGCCGATTGGAAGATTAACAGGTCTGCCGCTTTTTTGGTGTATAATGCGGGCAATCTGTTAATGAGCTAGAGGAGGCAAACCCACATGGTACTAACCGCGAGTCAAAACCCGGCGGAACCAGGTAAAGAAACAATCCCGGTATCGGATAGCCCGCTGCAAGGCCGGTTGGTCTTGATAGACGGTTTTGGCATTATATTCCGCGCTTATCATGCCATAAAATCGGGCCTGGCAACCAGCAAAGGCGAGTTGACCAACGCAACGTTCGGGTTTACCTCGATGCTGCTGGAAGTGCTGCGCCGCGATACGCCCGATTATATTGTGATGGCTTTCGAGGGCGGCCACACTTTCCGCCACGAGGAGTTTGTCGAGTACAAAGCCAACCGCGCCGAAATGCCGAACGACCTGGCAAACCAGATTGGCCGCATCCGGGAAGTGGTCGAAGCCCTGGGTATCACCATTTACGAACAGGCCGGGTTTGAAGCAGACGATGTGATTGGCACACTGGCTAAACAGGCCAACCAGCGCGGCCTGGAAGCCCTGATTGTTACCGGGGACAATGATTTGCTGCAACTGGTCAACGAGCATACCAGGGCCGTACTGCCTGGGGCCGGACCGCGTGCGCGTTTCAGTGATGCCCGCTATTTTGATATACAGGGGGTGATTGACCGGTACGGCTTTACCCCGGAATATGTGCCGGATTACAAATCGCTGGTGGGCGACAAAAGCGACAATATCCCCAATGTGCCGGGGATTGGCGATAAGACCGCCACTGATTTGATTGTTAAGTACGGCTACCTGGAAAATATCCTGGAACACCTGGATGAACAAAAGCCAAAGGTCCAGGAAGCTCTAAAAACCCACCGCGAACAGGCCATTCAGAGCAAGCGCATCGCCACGATTGTCACCGAAGTGCCGGTGGAACTGA
>JAYSYV010000110.1:0-2422 GCA_043727245.1 Chloroflexota bacterium
AGGCAGGTCATTTCGCGCACCTGACTGCGGGAAGTGCCGTAGAGCCGGGCGTTTTCGATGGCAACGGCCAGGCTCTGACCGATGGAAGCCAGTAAATCCAGGTCGTCCTGCTGAAAACCATTCTTCTGATTGCTCATGAGGCAAACCAGCCCCGCCACTTCTTCCCGGCTCTTAATCAGGGCCGCTGCAAAGGATTTCAAGCCCAACTCGGCGGCGGAATAGCCCACTTTGCTTGCCATATTGTTGGCGGTCAGGTCATTAATAACCGTGGTCATCTGGCCGCTGGCTATCAGGCGTTGCAGAGCTTGATTCTCTTCCTGGGAAGGTTTGTGAGCGGTCCGGCTTACGGCCTCGTTGCTTTTGTAGGCTCCCACTTTTAAGAGGTGGCCCTCGTCCTCAATCAGGGTAATCCCGGCCAAATCGGCCTTGAGAACCTTTACCAGGGTCGTCACTACGTCTTCTACCAGCTTATCCAGGTCCAGACTTGTCCCGGCTGTGCTGATAACCGCGTTCAAAGCGGCGAGGTCGCGGTTGCGCCGGTCGGTCTGTTCGCGCATGCGGGTCCGTTCCGTCACATCGCGGGCCACACCCACCCAGCCGTTAAGTTTGCCCTCGACATCCAGGACCGGTGCGACATTGACCTCGACCTGGCCCCGGCTGCCATCTTTGCGGTTGACTTGAAGTGGAAAGAATTTTTGCTCCGTGCTTTTGCGGTTGAGGCCAGCCTCCTTCAGGGAGTCCTGTAGCAAGCGATTAATAAGTTGCTGGTTTTCGGGCTGTAGCACCTCGCTAAAGTGGCGGCCCACCAGTTCTGGCCCGTGAAATCCGGTCAGTTCAGAGGCTTTGGAATTGACGAAATCGAAATGCCCGGCGCTATCCAGGATATAAATCGCGTCAGTGGATTGGTTGGTTATCTGGCGGTAGCGTTCTTCGGATATTCTAAGTTTGGTCAGGGCTTCGATCAATAACTGCCGCTGCTGGCTCTCCCGGATGACAAAGCGTACCACCAGCGTAACTGTAGTAAAGGTAATCGCCAGGATGGCCGCTTTTGCCAGGAACCCGTTTTCGCCGGTAGCCGCGCTGCCGGTTAATAAAGAGATTACCAGGCTCAACCACAACAAACCGCTTAAAACCAGGGCAGGACGCGTGGTGAAGACGACGTGGATATGGCCCAATATCAGGTAAAACGGCAGCGTTGTGAAATAAAGCGGCGTGCTGAAGCCCATTATCAACAAAGCACCCAGGGCCGCCAGGGTCTCGACTACGAGAGCTATAATAGAAATTTGGCGGTTGGCCGGGGGAAAACGGCGGGTACTCCACCAGAACGCAAGTCCAATAACGACTATACCGCCCGTAAAAACCCCGACTTTGAACCAGCTAAACGTTTCCAGGCTCACCAGCAAGGTTCCCAGGTAGCTCAAAAGCAAGACCCCCAGGCCCACGCCGTGTATCAGCAGGGCCGGGGGTATGAAGTTAAGCTGCTCCGGTAAAAGAGGCGACCTTAAAAGGCGTTGTTTATCATCCGTTTCCAGGCGGCTGGCGGCTTTGGCCGAATTGGAAGGTACTTTAACCGCTGCCGGGAAAATTTCCGGCCCTCGAGAATCAGGCGGTTGAGCAACGCCTTTTCGATAACGATCTCTTTTTAACGGCTGCTTTGGCATAAAAATCTCTGGTGGTAACTCTCAACGAAGTATTTGGGGCTACAAGCTTAGACTCGCTTGTATTTGAGGCCATTGTACCATCTTTTGTTGCCGGTGCAAGACCAGCCAGGGTCAGGCCGAGCCGCTATTGATTTTTTGTTCTTTGGATTGTGCAACCAGGTCCAGGGCTTTCCCGGTACTGGTGGCAGCAGTGGCGGCCGCTTTGGGGTCAGCGTTTTCTGCACCATAGCTAAGTACATTATTAATCAGCACCTGGACGGCTGCCGCCACTGGGACTGCCAGCAGTGCTCCCCCAATACCCGCCACGGTAGTACCAATAAGGATGCCAATAATTACCGTTAAAGGCGACACACCGACCGCCTTTTGCATGATACGCGGAACCAGCACGTTGCCTTCGACCAGTTGCAGCACCACAATGTAAACCACCACTATAATCGTCAGGGTCAAGTCCTGGGTCAGGGCAATCAAGACTGCCGGAGCGCCGCCCAGGAAAGGCCCGATGATCGGGATTAGTTCGGCTAGCCCGGCAAAGACCGCCAGGGCGAAGGCGAATCTCAGGCCCATTATGGTGTATCCAACCCCGGCTAGCACACCGATAAATAGCATCAAAAAAAGCTGACCGCGCATCCAGGCTCCCAGTTTATCTTCGACGTTTTCCCAAATATCGTTGCTGCGGGCGCGTTTGTCTTTGGGAACCAGCGAAAAAATGAAGCGTTTGATGTGGCGTTTTTCGGTCAGCCAGTAGAAGGCGATTACAAAGA
>JAYSYV010000111.1:0-7471 GCA_043727245.1 Chloroflexota bacterium
ATACGCTGGAGTACTGACCACAGGCTACTTTTTATGTTATCATTAAACAACCATTTTGATCGTGTGGTCTAAAAACTTTATATTCTTGTAGGATTATTACAATTTCCTGAACCTATGTCAATATTAGCAACTTTCCCTCCGCCCCAAGCATTTAGCAATTGAAGCATTTCGGTTTTGTACTTCAACCGAGTGCCTGTAGTCAAATTACTGATAGGTTAGCGGTCGCGCTGCGGCGTATTCCGAGAGCTTAATTCCAGAGAATTGACACTTTACCCCACAAATTGCTGTTTGCCTGACGATCATATGCCCGGCGGAGTGAGATGCTAAATATAAAGCCGTTTTTTACCGTGTCCTATGCCCCCGCGCAGGGAGTGCCAAACAGGACGATCGGTAGACCGG
Organism: Chloroflexota bacterium; assembly: GCA_043727245.1. GTDB lineage: Bacteria > Chloroflexota > Chloroflexia > Chloroheliales > Chloroheliaceae > 54-19. Next base: position 400 of record JAYSYV010000111.1, read on the forward strand.
CCAAGTTGACCCAGGTTTCAACTCCAGTTGGACCAATGTCAAAAATTAACAACCAGGCTGAATATGATGCGGAGTCGGAATGGAATCCGGCTTATTTCGAGCGGGTTATCGCGCACTATGAAACCCGTATCTACCGCTTTATTTACGCTATGGTCGGAGAGGCCGAGTTAGCCCAGGATTTGACCCAGGATACCTTTCTTTCGGCTTACCGGAATTTATGCCGGAGAACAGCGGCGGCGGAACTCGACAGCGATAACGGCGATACGGTCAAGAACTGGCAGCAATCCCCCTCCCAGAACAATATGTCGGCCTGGCTCTACACGATTGCCCGCAACGCGGTTTTAAGTGAAATGCGGCGGCGCAAAGTGGTCCGGTTCTTGCCCTTTTTCCACCGGGTTAATACCACGAGCGGGACCGAAGAAGAAGTGGACGGTTTGGCCGATACACCCCAGGTCGAGCCGGGCGAAAATCTGGAAGCTCGTACGGCCCTGCGCGATGAATTGGAACAGGCTATGAGCAAAGTAGGCCGCGAAAAACTGACGGCCCTGCTATTACACATGGATGGATTTTCATACAAAGAGATATGCGATATAACAGGTGATTCGCTCTCTAGCGTTAAGTCTCAAATTTTCCGGGCAAAAGACAGCCTGCGGCGGGCGTTGAATACCACCAGCCTTGCCTCGGAAAGCAAGGAGGGCCACCTTTAAGATGCCGGACATCAACAACAATCAAGCCAACTGGGAAATGTACCAGCCCGATTTAACTTCGGAACATCCTCGCCATCAACGGATGCTTGAGCCGCTCATTTCGCTTTACCAGGACGGGGAAGCCAACGAGGTGGAAAGCGCCACAGTTGAGCAATATCTTTCGGCCTGCGCGGAATGCCGGGCTATCAACGCTAGTTTCCAAAACTTGAGCGGCAACCTGCGTTCATATATGGAGGACATCCCGGCCCGGCGCTTTAATCGCCAGGCGTACGCCTTCCTGGATGAAGGCCCGGCTCTGCAAGAAACCAGCCGGATGACATCTCCGCATCTAATTAATAGCGGCGCTTTACCGGATGACCGGCTGCGTCCGGTTCCACCCAGGCGGGCCGGATTCGCTTACAACCTGGCTGGAGGTCTGGCGGCGGCTCTATTAATAGGGCTGGTGGCGGCTTTCCTGCTGCTGGTTAGCCAGCAAGTTAGCCTGAATAAAGAAAATATTCCGAACTCTAACCAGGCGGCCATCATTGCCAGCCAATCCCTGGAAGCCAACCGGACTCCTCAAACCGAAAGCAGCCCGACCGCTGCCACCCCTACACCTGAACCGGCTGTATCTCCAGCGGTCCCATCACCCCAAATTACGAATAGTGTCGGCCTGCCCAGCCCGGCGATTACTCCGGCCCAGAGAACTCAACAACCTTTGCCGACCGTGGCGGTCCAGACGGCGGTCATAACTCAGAAAGCCACGGCCACGGTTTCGCAGAAGCCCGCGCCTACTTTTACGCCTGTACCGGTCCCGACCAATACGCCGAGCCGGACCAGTGTCGCTGTGCCACCAACGGCCACGCCGACTCAGCCGGTCGTTACCACAGCCGCGCCGGTGGAAACTGTGGCCTCTACGCCCGAACCTACCGTCGAGAGGCCAACCGCGCTGGCGACTACCCCGGTTCCTTCAACCACCGTCACCGCTCCGGCTACTGTCACGCCGACCATAACGACTCCAGCGGCAACCAGTAGCGGAACTAGCTCCACGGTGGCAGGTTGGATTGCCTATGTAGACCAGTCCGACGGCCAGATTCATCTTGTCAAAGCGGATGGCCGGGATGACCAGGTTATCAGCGACCCGACCGTTAGCCGGAACTTCGTTTACGAGCAACTGGTCTGGTCGAATGATGGCAAGCTGCTGGCGGCGGTCGGCCAGAATACCAATAATGGCGTTCGCAGCGTCTATCTGCTGGATATTGCCAATCCTTTGCGGGTGGAAGCCCTGGCCGAAGGGTTCGCGCCAAGCTGGTCGCCCGACAACCTTTCAATCGCTTTCCTTGCCAGCCCGGTTACGCTCAAGGATGGGGTACGCGCTGGTAGGCCAGCTATCTACAGCCTCCTAAAGCGGACTGTTAGTTATGTCAATACGCTGGCGGATAGCCTGACCCCGCAGTGGTTCGAGGATAACTCCCGGCTTTTAATCGGTCAGGACCGGATATATAACCTGGATAGCGGCCTGATTGGTACGTTCAAGCTGCCTTTTACCAACATCTGCCTGGGGGCATCGCTTTCACCGGCTGGCGATAAACTGGCGAACCTCGAACTACAAACGGACGGCAATTATCAGACGGTAATTTACGATTTGAGCAAAGGCCAGCTTGACCCCAGAAAGCCGCTTGCCAGGTCCAGCGCCCCTTTTCAGGGCAAAGTCGGAATTAAGTGCGGGTCGCAACGTATCCGCTGGACCCCTGACAGCCGCACAGCCTATTATTATGTCAACAACGGTCCGGCGGCGGCAACCTGCCTGGTCCAGGCCAATGGCAGCGGGGCGCGTTGTTTGAACAATGTCTACGACCCCAGTTTCAACAGTGACGCTTCGGCCCTGGTGGATGTCAGCCTTACTGCCGGGGGTGACGGGCAGGTCTACACGACGGCTTCCAATGTAACCGCCAGGCCAATCAAACCCAAACTTATTGCCGAGTCTATTGTATCCCCGGTCTGGCAACCGCTCTAATCAGGAACGCTATTCAGGTAGTTAAACTGTGCAATCTACTAAATTAAAACCTCCTTTGAAACACTAAAGAAAAGGTTTCAAGGAGGTTTTTGCTATCAAACATATTTTACGGTAGTACCAGGCTGCTTCTCAGGTTCTCCACCTGATCTAATTTACCCCTATTCTGTCTAAAACGCCTGACCCCATTTATCATTTGTTTTTAACTATTAATATGAATAATAGCCTTGAAACCTATTGACAGGCTGTGTATAATAAACCTATAACGTTCCCGGTAACGTTCACGGGAAGCTTACCAGCAAACATTCTAGTTATTTCTCCTAATATAAAAAAGGTAGCAAGGTAGCTATGCGTTCTACAATCCGAGATGTTGCGGCAATGGCCGGTGTTTCGATTAACACTGTTTCCAGGGTAATAAACGATAAAGGGGAAGTCAGCCCTGCCACCAGGGAGAGGATTTTAGGCGTTATCGAAAGCCTGCGCTTCCGGCCTAATTCTTTCGCCCGGTCCCTACAGGGTAAACAAAGTCACTTCATCGGCCAGATTGTCACCGACTGCACCAACCCCACTAACGCCCAGCAAATTCGGGCGGTCCAGAATGTAACCGTCAAGCAAGGTTATTCGGTCATGCTGGTAGACACCAACGAACAGCACGACCGCGAATTGGCGGCGGTTGAACTTATGGTTGAAAAATTTGTGGATGGTTTTTTGATAACTCCCCTCCAGTACGATAACTCCCACCTTTTCAAGTTGCACCAGGAAGGGACTGTCCCTTTTGTTTTGACCAACCGGGCTATCGAAGACCTGGAAGTGGATACGGTTCTGCACGACAATTTTAAGGGGGCTTACGAAGCGACCCGCCACCTGATAGAAACCGGCCACAACCGGATTGCTTATATCACTTCCCGGCGGCAGGTCTGGACCGTCAACGAGCGTCTGGCGGGCTACCGGGCCGCTTTAGCCGAAGCTAATCTCGATTATGACGAGGAACTGGTCATCCAGATAAATTTGGATCTGGAAAGCGCCTTTCAAGCGACCAACCTTTTGCTGAAACTATCAAAACGTCCCACCGCTATTTTTGCCTATAACGACTTTATGGCGGTCGGGGCGATTAAAGCCTTGAAAGAAGCCGGGATTAAAATTCCGGGCGATATGGCCCTGGTCGGTTACGATGATATTATTTACGCCCAGTTTTTGGAAGTGCCGCTGACAACGGTCCGCCAACCTACCCAGGCTCTGGGGGAAGCCGCCGCCCAGGTATTAGTCAGGCGGATTACCAACCGGACGGCCCCGGTCGAAAAAGTAATACTCCAACCCAGCCTGATAATCCGAGCCTCTTCCAGTCCAGGTTAAGCTCCCAAACCCCAGAGGGGTTAAATTACCAGGAAGTCAACGCTGAAATTCTTGAAATGACAATGTAGTGGAGTAAATACCGGTGAACAATAAATTACAAAGTTCCTCGCCGCCCCAGGACCACCCGATTAAACTGGTAGAAGTCGAGAAATCGCGCTTCTCACTGGGCCATTTTGTAGAACGGCACATCGCCTATTTTCTGATTGCCCCAACCATCCTGGGAATTGCCGTAGTGAACGTTTACCCGCTGCTGGATACGGTGCGGTTAAGCTTCACCAACCGGCTTTTATCCCGCCCGGAAGACGAAACGAAATTTATCGGTTTACAAAATTACACCAGCATTTTAACCGACCCCGGTGTCTGGAACGCCTTTAAAGTTTCGCTAATTTTCACCAGTGTTTCGGTAATTCTCTCCTTTATAATTGGATTTACTTTAGCCCTGCTGCTCAACCGACCTCTGCCGGGCCGGGCTATTCTCCGCTCGATTTTTATCATTCCCTGGGCAGTCCCGGCCTTTGTAGCGGCCCTCACATGGTCGTGGATGTTCAACGACCAGTTTGGTATTTTCGCTTCTCTGCTTAAAGATTTCGGGGTTACGAAGCCGCCTATCTGGCTGGGAGCCGATTTAGCCCTTTTCTCACTGACCGTAGTAATGATCTGGAAAAGCTTTCCTTTTCAACTTATTGTGCTGCTGGCCGGGCTGCAAGCCATCCCCGGCGACCTTTACGAAGCAGCCGAAGTAGACGGGGCTATCGCGCATCAAAAATTCCGCTACATCACTTTACCGCTTATCAAGCCGGTCGCCATGATTAGCGTCCTGCTGGCATCTATAAATGCCTTTAACTTTTTCACTATTCCCTGGATTTTGACCAGGGGCGGACCGGGCGAAGCAACCGCCGTCCTACCGATTTACACCTATACCATCGGGTTTGTGGGTGGGGATTTCGGGTTTGCGGCCACGATGGCAGTTATAATGTTTATTTTTATCCTGTCTGCCGGTTCGATTTATTTGTGGCAATACCTGAAAGAAGTGGATTCTACCGGGTCGCAGCGCGTTTAACAGTCCGTCAAAATTGAGAGGTTAATTTAATGGCAACAAATACCAGCGAGCTTAACACCAGGCGGGTTTCAAAGATGGGACGACGGCAACGGACCAAGATGTGGGCCGATATTGGTTCTTATGTAATCATCTTCTTTTTCGCAATTATTGCCCTTTTCCCGTTTTTCTGGATGATTCGGACGGCCCTGTCACCGACCAGCGAGTCATTTGAGTTGAAACCGAAATTATTACCGAGTTCGCTTACGATTGATAATCTTACGCGGGTGCTTACCTCGCCCAACATACCCTTTCTCAAGTATTTTCAGAATAGCATCATCGTGTCGGTTTCAACAACTTTACTGGTGATTGTGGTCGGGTCGTGGGGGGCATATGCCCTGGCCCGGTTGAACTTCAAAGGGCAGCGCACTTTTGGAGCGAGCCTTTTGTTAATCCAGATGTTCCCAGGCATCCTGCTGATTATTCCGCTTTACGTTATTTTAGCCAAACTGGGGCTGATTAATAATTTCGTGGGGCTGGCAATAGCCTACACTACGCTCAATTTGCCCTTTGTAGTCTGGCTGTTGCGCGGTTATTTTCTTTCGATACCCAGCGAAATTGAAGATGCGGCCCGCATTGACGGTTGTACATATTTCGGGGTGCTGTGGCGGGTGGTACTGCCACTGGCTGCGCCCGGTCTGGCGGCGGTGGCTACCCTGGCCTTCGTCAACAGTTGGAACGAATTTCTGATTGCCTATGTCCTCATCAACGATGACAGCCAGAAAGTGCTATCTATCGGCCTGGCAAGCTACGTGGACCAATTCACTACGGATTATAGCGGTTTATTCGCTATGGCAACTCTGACTACACTGCCGGTAGTTATAGTCTTTATGGTCTTCCAACGCTACCTGGTAGGTGGCTTAACCACGGGTTCAGTTAAAGGTTAGTAAGAGCATTCAAGTTTATCTATAGACCAAATTTATATGGAGGAAAAAATGGATTCTGAAGCAAAGAAGCTTATCGCTGCTTTTGAGGCGGGGAAAGTCTCCCGCCGGAACTTTATGCGGAAAGCGGCCCTGATGGGAGTCGGGTTCGGTAGCCTGAGCGCCTTCCTGGCGGCTTGCGGTGATAATACTGCTACTCCTGCCGTCACCACGGCGGCAGCTGCGGCGACTACGGCTGCCAGCGCAACTACGGCTGCCAGCGCAACTACGGCTGCAAGTGCTACCACCGCTGCCAGCGCTACCACCGCTTCGGCAACGACCGCCGCTTCGGCAACGACCGCTGCTTCGACAGCCACCACTGCGGCGGCGGCAACTTCGGCTGCCGCCGTAAAAGTCAGCGGGGCAGTTGAATTCTGGACCAGGGAAACTTTCAGCAACGGTGTTCGTCAGCCTCTTATCAATGCCCGCCTGGCCGATTTTGACAAAGCTAACGGCACTACGACTAAAGCCCAGTTCTTGATTTTCCAGGAATCGGTTCAAAAGACCCAGGCCGCCCTGGCCGCCGGTAGCCCGCCGGAAGTGGGACAGCAAGGCCCGGATGTGGCCCTGAGTTTCGCCGCCGCCAAAAACCTCTTACCCCTGGACGATGTGGTAGCCAGTATTGGTAAAGATAAGTTTGTCGAGCTGCAAAAAGAAGCTTATGTGGAGTTCGGTGGAGTAACTTACGGTATTCCGTGGTACGCTGAAACCCGCGTTTTGATGTATCACAAAGACTTGCTGGAGAAAGCCGGAGTGCAGCCGCCTACTACCTGGGACGAATGGAGCGCCGCCGCCAAGAAGCTGACTACCGGCGACCAGTACGGCTTTATTTTCGGCCTGGAGTCGCCCGGCGCGGGCCAGTTCTGGATTCCGTTAGGAACCAGCGCAGGTGGTTCGGTGCTGGATAAAGATGGCAAGGTGGCCGTAAATAGCCAGCCTTTCAAGGACGCGCTTACTTTTGCGGCCAGCTTTATCAAAGATAAATCTATGCCGGAGGCGG
>JAYSYV010000112.1:0-2418 GCA_043727245.1 Chloroflexota bacterium
ATAATGTATTATAACAGCAGGTTATTAATGTTAGTCACTCTTTTGACCGATTTCGGTGACAAAGACCCTTACGTTGGGATAATGAAAGGCGTTATCTACAGCCTGAACCCTGCCGCCCAGGTGATAGACCTGACCCACCAGGTCACGGCTCAAGCTGTACGAGAAGGAGCTTTCTTGCTGCACAACGCCTATCCTTATTTTCCGGCTGACACAATTCATGTAGCTGTGGTTGACCCCGGTGTAGGAACCAGCCGAAGGGGGATATGTATATTCATACCGGAAGTGGGTTATTTTGTCGGGCCGGATAACGGCCTCTTTTCCTATGTCATTGATAAATTTCCCAATGCAGCAGTTCGCGAAATCAGCAATCCGGCTTTCCAGCGGGCCGAAATCAGCCCTACTTTTCACGGACGAGATATATTCGCACCAGCCTCCGCCCGGTTAGCCCTGGGCGTTGCCTGGGAAGAAGTCGGGCCGCCCCTGAAAAATTGGGCGCTGGTAGGCTTGCCGGACCTGTGGCCTCAATGGATCGAACGACCGGATGTTCGAATTATTACCGGCCAAATTATCCATGTTGACCACTTTGGTACGCTGGTGACAAATCTGCCGCGTGAAGCTTTTAAAACCGTCCCGGCGGAGGAGCTTCAAACCGCTGTAATCCAGATTGCCGGGCGCTACCAGCTTCAAAGAATACATCACACATATGGCGAAGGAATTAAAGGGGAATTGATAGCCTTGTTTGGCAGCGGCGGTTTCCTGGAGATCGCCAGGGTCAATGGCCGGGCGGACGACTTGCGGGGAACTGATGAAACATTCCCCACCTGGTTGGGCCAAAAAGTAATTATGAAGTTACGGGCCTAATTTATTTACCGGGTTTGTTAACCGGAGAACCAGGAACCGCCCGGCGCTTAACTCCTGGCGGTAAATTCTGACCGGAAGCAGCACCCGCCCCGGCTAAATCAGCCATAGGGAGAGGTTGGTCTTCCGGTTTAGCGCTATAATAAGCCAGGGTGGTCGAAGGGCCAAGCACAGAATCGCCAAAATAGAACCGGATGCCCTGTTCTTCTTCCTCTACCTTAACCTTGGACGAAAATCGCAGACGGCCCAACCCACCTCCAACTAACCAGCCCCCAGCGAAACCGCCGATAGCCAGCGTCAGGTTCTGGCCCAACAGCAATTGAATGACTACCACCGAAATCACCCAGAGGGCCATATAGAGTAGCTCAGTTCGCATATAGGGCATGCCAAACCGGCCTGTCGGTGGGGTCGTTACCGGCGCTGTCAACTGGGTCAGCCTGGCCCTTTTCTGCTCCGGCAAGAGTTTTTTGTAAATCCCGGCCATCACAATCTGGTTGAACAAAAACCAGCCTACCGCGAAAAGCACGTAATAAATAAAATTGTTGGCGATAGTCCGTTCAACCGAGAAGCCCACTGCTACCTGGGCTATAATTCCCGCAAGCAGGGTTGCCATTCCGCCATATAGCTGCATCCAGCCAACCCGTCGCAAGTCTTCCAGCCTGTACATAAGCGCTTAACCCCCATTTTTTACGGGCGTATTCTTTGATTTGGCGTAACCGGTCAGTTCAACATAAGCCTGACCAGTCAAAGGCTGATTATCTTTCGTGCCTGTAACCGTACAGGCTCCTTCCCAGTAAACCACCCCGGTTGTGCGGGTTGTATCCAGTTCCTGGTTGGCTACGGCCGGTTTTAGATTCAAGTCCAGGGCAGGCATACCCTGCGCCTTGACTTTCAGGTTCCAACCGGCGGGATACACGCCACCGTTAACCGGACTGGTCCAACTATCTGTTTGCGTTATATCGAAATCCTTGCGGTACAACTCGACTACTTTGACCGTTTTATTGGATTGGGTTTCACACGGCGTGGCGCAACTGGGTACATAAGTGCCAAAGACATCAAGCACTTTGTTCTGCTCATCCCGCAAATAATATACCATTAATTCGGTATTATCCGAAAGGTGCAGGCTGAACCAATCCCACCCGCCCGCCAGCGTTACAAAGTTTCCCCACTGGTGGTCGAACCAGGCGATGCCGTCCTGGATGGTTTTGGTTTGCCCGTCCACCTGGATTTGGCCCGTAACTTTCATCAGGGGCCGCGAGTAATAATACGAAAATCCAGCCGCGCCGTAGGAAAATTCGCCGGTTCCGTGTAAAACCGGGCCTTTCTGGTCCTGCAAAGTCAGATCAATCCCGTAGGCATTATCCTGCATCACGGCTTTCAGGCGGTCAGTGCCGCCCAGACCCTGAATGGTCCAGCTACCAACCGCCAGATTAAAACCGTTGGTGCTGCCCGGTACAATTTTCTGAGTTGAACCTACTATTTTCTGGTCGTACTTGAAAGACTGCTTATTCAGGTCGGTAACGGCAAAGTGACTGACATAGCCGGTCAAGAAATTGGAAC
>JAYSYV010000113.1:0-2411 GCA_043727245.1 Chloroflexota bacterium
CGTTATAATCATTGTCGAAGTTATGTCAATATATACAAGGAGAGAGATTAGTGAAAGTTTTAACCGGTTCTTCCCGGCTGGTAGTAGTAGCCCTTTTAATGGTAACTACCCTGTTAGCTGCCTGCGGAGATAATACTCCCGCTCCGGCGGCGACCACTACTGCGGCTACGACCACTACTGCGGCTACGACCACCACGGCTGCCGCTACTACCACCGCTGCCGCTGTAACTACCGCCGCTGCTGCTACTACCGCCGCGACCGCTGCCGCTGTAACTACCGCTGCCGCTGCAACTACCGCCGCGACCACTGCCGCTGTTTCGGCGACTACTGCTGCTGCCGGGGCCGCTTGTAGCACTTGCCCGGCTTCTTATGCCAAGATTGCCCTACCCGATGGATTATTGTCTGCCGCCCAGAAGGGTTTGCCAGCTACCGTAACCGGCTTTATCCTTGAAGCTTACGGGACGGATGATGCCGTTGACAAAGTAGCCCTTGACACCGATGCTTCTGTCGTTGTTAGCGGTTATGCTTTTGCTATTCCGGGCGCTACCAAACCCGTCAAGGTTGGCGACTATTATTCCGGGGCTTACACCAAGACTGGCTCCCCTGATGTACTCATTTCGATCGTGGATGTAAGTTCTCTGCCCACTTTCTTGAAAGATACCGGGGCTGATGCCGCTTCTCAGCAGACATTTACCACCGCTGTTGGCACTAAAAAGACTATTGTCTTTATCTTCGGTGGGACCGGCCTGGTCAGCTCTCAGTTGGGCGGTAGCAGCACCACCGCCGCCGGGACCGTTGCGCCTGCCACCACTGCCGCTACTCCTGCTGGCGCGGACCTTCCGGTATATACTGGCGCGACCCTGCTTACCCTGCCTGACACTATTACGTCCCAGTTTACCAGCAGCCTTGGCACAACGGTCAAAAATGGCAAGCTGGAAGTCTACAAAGTTACTGATGACGAAGCCAAGATTAAAGATTTCTTTACCACCAGCCTGACCAAAGATAGCTGGTTGGACATCAGTAGCCAGTTACCGGCCACCGCAACAGCTTCTCTTACTTCGTCCGGTTTTATAACCATTGGTCCTTTCGTCAAGAACCCTCAAATAGTGTTTATCCTGGTTACTAAAGGCAGCACTCTTACCGGGGTAAGCGGCGTAAGCGCTACCGACAATGTGTACATGGTTTTCCGTGGCAACGTCTAAACCTTCTTAACCAAAAGTTAGAAAGAAGCTCCGGTCATAACTGACCGGAGCTTCTTTTTTGTATTCCTGCCGAGTTGAAACGTCTTCAATTTCAGGCAAAGGGTCAAAGTGCGAATAGTTAGGGTTTATATTACCTTCTACCGGTGGGAAAACTCCTTGAGGCATCTCTTGAGCTGATTATGCCACCACTGACCTTTTCCATTTCGTCTTGGGGTAAGGCATCTTTCTCCTGAGAAAGGTCTTCAGTGGCCTTCTTTTAGAGGTGAAGTTTGTTTTCCACGGGCTCAGGTTCTTTTTCTTTCATGATTAAATCTTCCTACGACTAAACAGCCGCTAATTTGCGTATGATAAAAAAACCATCTTAGTATTTAATCTCAAAAGTAAGTAATTGAAATTACTGTATACTTGTTCAGAGAATACCTTGCCCCGCTCAGCGTTGTGGAGTACGATGGCAAGCATCGTCTAACGCAAGAATTTTACCGCTCTAATGTCCAGTGGAAAGGCATGAAAATTTAGTGAATGTCGAATATTTACAACGCATACTTACCAGCCGGGTCTATGATGTAGTCCAGGAAACACCTCTGCACCACGCTCCGCGTTTATCCAAACGCCTGGACAATCAGGTTTTCTTCAAGCGCGAGGACTTACAGCCCATATTCTCGTTTAAGCTGCGCGGCGCTTACAACCGCATGGCCCATCTTACGCCAGACGAGCGCGAACGGGGAGTCATCACAGCTTCCGCCGGTAATCACGCCCAGGGAGTAGCTTTTTCCGGCCAAAGTCTCGGTATTCGGGCCATGATTGTCATGCCGGTCACAACCCCCAGCATCAAGGTCCAGGCTTGCCGCGACCGAGGGGCTGAAATCGTATTATATGGTGATAGCTACAGTGATGCCGAGGCCCACGCCTACAAACTTCAACAAGAGCTAGGTTTAACTTTTGTCCACCCTTACGATGACCCTTACGTAATCGCCGGACAGGGTACTATTGGCCTGGAACTTTCGCAACAGGTAGCCGCCTCAAAATATTACATCTTTGTCCCCATTGGCGGAGGCGGCCTCATTGCGGGCATCGCCGTGTTTCTAAAAAGCATCAACCCTGACCTGATTATCATCGGCGTTGAACCGGAAGACTCGAACGCCATGACTCAGAGCGTCCAGCGCGGCGAACGCGTCACCCTCTCGCAGGTGGGGCTTTTCGTGGATGGCG
>JAYSYV010000114.1:0-7443 GCA_043727245.1 Chloroflexota bacterium
GGTTAGTTTGTTTACATGATTTAGCTTCCCAAAACTATCCTATAAGTTATATACCTCATAAAATTGGAAAACGGATGGGTGATTCCCGCCAATATTAAAGGTGCGTTACTTACTTTTTATTGCCTTATTTCCAAATTCTAAGTATCAGAACTGTCTTCCAAAGTGATCCAACCGATTCTGAGAGCTTTTACCACCGCATCGGCCCGCCCATGTGCGTTTAGCTTCTGGTAGGCCGTTTCTAAATGATGTTCAACTGTCCGCAAAGTGATGCCTAAACGCTCGGCGGTCTCTTTGTTAGAGCGACCTTCATACAAAAGGCCCATAACTTCAAGTTTCCGCGTGGTAGGTTCACAATTGTTATTGGAGTGCATAGCCATACAAGCTCCTTTAGGTACAAAAGCCTTACCCCATAGTTAACGAGGTTTAAGACAGCAAAATTACAGGGTAAAGCCTTATAAGTAATCTTTATTTTGTTCAAAATGAGGGGAAGGCCAGTTAAAAAGAACGGGTAAGGTTAAAACAAAGGTCAAGAATTTATTAAGGATTCTCCGCAGCCTTCCTCAAGTTTGCTATTATTTTGTTCGTAACCCAGTGAAAGGCTATTAAGGAGTTTTATTTATACTAATAGTCCATCTTATGAATAAATTATACAAAACAATAGTGGTATTGTCAATCCTATTTTATTAAAGGTTGTATATTAAATATTGATATTAAATTAATTATATACTACATGTGAAGGTTTTACTTTATCTAAGATTTAATTTATAAATAGTGTATTCGTCTTTTTCCTGGTAGATTTTCTCGAAATAGCCCTGGTTAAGCAGGTCGTCAAGCAGTTGGCGGCCTGTTTTTGCTTTGTCTATCAGCTTATAATCGGGCGTTTCCAGCAAGAATTTCAATAATTTATCGTTCACCAGAACATGGGTTGCGCCTCGCTTGAGCAATTCGGCCTGGACTGCCTCTGGTGTTTTATAGCGGTCCACTAAAGTGAAGAATTGACCGCCCCCGTTGTGGTCAGGCGAAAGCGCCCGGTCGAAGTAGTAGGAACGCGGCTCGAAGAACATAAAGAGTGTGGCCTGGTTTGGGAGTTGTCCGTTGACGAAATTGACCGCCCGCTGGTAGGAACCTAGCTGGTCTTCCAGGCGGATCTGGCGGGTCTGCAAGCCAAAATGATAGGGCAAAGGGTCGTTCGCTACGAAGAACACAAGCAGCAAAAAGCCGCTGGCCGTTATAAAGACTCCCGTCACCAGCGGGGCAATTACTCGCAACAGACCGGCCTGTTTTGCCCGGACGGTCTTTAGAAAATCCAGCAGGCCATAAGCCGTAATCAGGGCCAGCCAGGGGAAAACCGGCAGCAAAAGGCGGGTATGGTCGGCAGCGGCGCTCAAGGCAATCCCAGCCAGCCAGCCCAGGTAAGTCAAACCTACCGCCAGCCAGAGGGCCGCAACAGTCCTTTCGCGCCAGGCCGCCCAGATACTCAGCGGCAGCAAGGCCAGGAAAAGTGGTGAAACGGTTGCATCGTAAAGGCCGTTATCCCGGCCCAGCAGAGCCATTTCAAAGGGACGGCCCAGGATTACCCCAAAATCAAGGTTAACTCCCCCACCTGACCCGTTCAGGAAGCCAATTTCTTCAGCATCCCAACCCTGGATACCCCCAAAAAGCGGCGCAACCGGGTTGCCACTGAAGAAAATATTGCGTAACAGCCAGGGTGCGAAACTGAGCGCACCCGCTCCGCTGAACCCGATTACCACCACCAATAGGGTGCGCCAGGCCGGGCGCGGCTTCTTCAAGCCCCCATAGGCCAACGCCGCTACCAGAACCCCAAACCCGGCTGTAAATGCCGTATACTTGGCGCTACAGGCCAGCCCGGCCATTATGCCGCCTAACATAGCGTAACGGCCTGCATCGGTCCGCTCGAAGGCCAGGAGCAGGGCATACAGGGCCAGCAAAGCATAGAATGAGAGCAGCAAGTCGGTATAGGCCCAGGTCATTAGCAGCCAGACATGAGGAATGGAAAGATAAAGAGCCGCCGCCAGCAGCCCGACCTGGCGACGGTTTTCCAGCCGTTGGAAGAAGCGTTGGGCAAACAGGAAAATCGCTCCGGCCCCTAGCAGTCCAAACAGCCAGCTAAAGGATTGGGCCAGGCCCGCGCCGTGTAATAGCAGACCCCAGGTAAAAAGCATCTCCATGCCGAAGGGGAAACTGGCCTGACCAAGGCGCGGCAGGTGTTCGATGCGACCGGCGGCGATGTACTGGCGGGGGCCTTCCAGGTGATACATCAGGGCATCCCAGGCCAGCGGTGGAGCCAGGGCGATAAGCAAGGTCGCCAGGGCTGCCCCAAAGAGCCACAGCCCCAGCCACTTTTCCCAGAGTCTGGCCGTTTGCCACCAGCCTTTTAAAGAGCCGGAAATCAGCCTTAGGGGATTAGAGAGGGGGCGCTTTCTTAAAAAGGGCCAGAGCAAAGCCAGCTCTACGATTAGCAGACCATAAGCTACCGGTTGGTTTACCCCACCCAATAGCCCCAGCCCAAAGACCAACATTATATTGAAGCCAAAACCCAGTCCCAGGCTAAAAATAAGCTGTTCTACACCCTTAAAATTCGGCCCGGTTGCGACCAAAAGCCGCAGGAGCCAATATCCCAGCAAGGCCGAAGCCAGGCCGCACAGCCCCAGAAAGCCAATATCCAGCAAAAAGTTGCCCAGCGCCCCGGCAATCCGGCCCGTAATTTCAGGTGGGTAAATCGGGAATTCAATATCAAAAAGCGGGTGCAGCCCGAACCAGACCGCCACGATTACGCCGGCCCAGACACAGGCCAGCGTAGCTAGTAAGCGGTTAAACCGGAATATTCGAGGGAGAGAACCGGGCTTTGTAATACCGGAGAGAGGGGTAGTTTCGGACTGCTCCTGGATTTTCGCGGCCAATTGGGTTTTTTCAAAAGAAGTTGGTTTCATTTAGAACCAAAAGGACATTTTAAGTTCAATAAAGTTAAATTCAGCGTTTCTAATATTATACATATGAGTAAGCTGGCAAAGCAAGGCTACAAAGCACCTCCTGCCAGGGGAGGAGAAACGAAAAAAGAATGTGTATGAAAATGAAAGAGCAAAGCTGTATCGGCTCAGCTTTGCTCTTGATATAGGAGTAAGTAAAATGTAGTTGGGTAATTTATAAGGCTACTTTGAATTGTCTTCATAATAGCTTCCTAAGAATACTATTAGCTGTCCTCAAATGAAACGGCCTACGGACCCAGATTAAGCGCAAGGGGGACCTAATTTCAAGCCCCGGCTTAGTGGCCTCGCCGGGTGCGTAGGGTGATGGCTTCGTAGCGACTGCGAAGGTGTAACTTGGAATAAATACTGTTAATGTGGTTTTTTACAGTCTTTTCTTCGATAATTAAGGTATCGGCAATTTCGCGGTTGCTTTTGCCGTGCTGGACCAGTTCCAAAATATCGCGCTCTCGCCGGGTGAGCAGGCTTTCGGCGGCAGTTTCCTTCCGGGAAGGTTCGCTTACATCTTCCGGCGAGGAGACAACCAGGGCCGGGGCCAGTAAAGATTGGTTCTTAATCAGGTCGAGCAGCACCGGAACCAATGAAGGCGTAATCAAAGCGCCACCTTCGCCCACCCCCCGCACCGCCGCCACCAGTTCCGGCAGGCTAAAGCGGCCATGAACCAGATAACCCTTCGCCCCGGCAATAATGGCCTCAACCAGGGTTTGCGGTTCTTCGTTCCAGGTCGTAATTAAAATCTTGGCATCCGGGCGACCGGCGATTATCTGGCGGGTCGCGCCCACGCCATCCAGCTTAGGCATCCGAAAATCCATTACAATTACATCCGGCATCAGTTCTTGGGATAGGCGCACCGCATCAAGGCCGTTTTCGCCCTCGGCCAGCACTTTAATATCCGGTTCCAGTTCCAGGGCGCTACGCAAACCGCTACGCATTACGAAATTATCGTCAATAATAATTATCCTGGTTGTCCCCAGGTCTGATGGCAGCGGTTGCGTTTCGCTCAAAGGTAATTGACTCATATGTAGTGCCTTTGCCGGAATTAATGTTAGACATACCAAAAAATAAAGCTACTTGTGCCTGTGCAATAAATAGTATAACATGGTTCAAGAGGGCCTTTAGGCCCAAATTCAGGTATTGTAGGGGTAATGATTTACATATATTTACGAGGTGCGGGCGGTGTCCTTCGCGCAACGAGCGTTTAAATTTATCGGCTGGTTGCAAGCCCACAGAGCTTATATAGCCGTCGTAATCTTTATCTTAGAAGTCGCAATTGGTTTTGCCGATTATTGGGTCACTGAGGCCGCACCCATAACCGAACTGCATTACATTACGATTGCTTTGGCAGCGGTAATTTACGACTGGACCGGGGTTTTTGCTATCAGCCTGATAGCGACTGTTTCCTTTTTCCTTTCCAATTATGTCGCAGCCGGCAAATCCCTGACCGAACTGACCGTCCCCAGTATCGGCCTGACCCTGCTGATTTTTCTATTGTTGGGGGCCAGCGCCATGTTAATCCTGCGCCTCATGACTTCCCTGAACCTGAGCAACCTGGCCCTTAGCGACAAGTTACAGCAACTCCAGGCCAGCCGGGCCAGAATTGAACTGCTGGTCAGCGAACGCGAACGGACCAGGCTGGCCCGCGAACTCCACGATGGGGTAGCTAAAACCCTTCTGGGCGTAGAATATAGCGCCGGGGCGCTGGCTCAGGGTCTGGCCGAAAATACGACCGCCTACGAAAAAGCCATCTTCATCCGGGATATTTGCCACAACGAAGGCCAACAACTCCGGGAAGTTATCCTGGATTTGCGCCTACGCTACAAAGAACCGCTTTTTCAACTGGTTTCCCAATACCTGCAACGCTGGCAAATTGCCTATAACTCGCAGACTTACTTGCAAACAGCCGGTTCGGATGACAACCTGGACCACAACATTGTCTATGAAGTTATGGCTATCCTGGAAGAAGCCCTCGAAAATGTTCAGCGGCATAGCACCGCCGAACAGGTCCGGGTGAAAATTGAAACAAATGGCAATCTGCGGATGGAAATCCGGGATAACGGTCACGGGCTTGAGCCGGAATTGCTGGCCTATCTGCAAAACCAGGATACTATCACCCTGCCGGACAATAAGAAACATTATATTACCCAGACCTGGCGCGGAAATGATGGCCGCCCCCGCTTTGGCCTCATCGGAATGATCGAGCGGGCTGAGTGGCTTAACGGCACTCTTGAATTAAGCCAGTCCCCGGAAGGGGGCTTGTGTATCGTGGTTATATTTCCATTATAGTCCGTTAGACGGAAAATGGGAGAAGAAACGGCTAACAGCTAATGTAAAGTGGCAATATGGCAGAAATCATATTGCATGAAACCACGTTTTACGCCGTCCTGGTCTAATCAATTCTTTATTTTGGAATGTAACGTTAGTCTCTCTCAGCCGTAGATACATTAGCAAGTAAACCGGCGAACCAGTTTACTGCTTATTTACAAAAGTATAATTAAAGAAAGCTAGATTGTCTTAAACCGTGGATCAATTTAATAAAGATAGCAATCATTCAGAAGATAATAATCAAAACCAGCGCCCGTCCAACCCGTATTTGAAGCCCACCCCGGCGCAGGAACAGCCTACCAAACCGGACGAGCATATTTCGGCCTGGCCGCCCAATAATGCCGCCCCGCCTTCCGGCGCGTCCCTTCAAAATCCTTATATCATTAATAAGGCTCCGGCAGCTAACCCGTACCAATCGCCTTACCCCACCCCAACTTACCAGAAACCAGAATCACCCTATACCAGTGCGGGCGGCTCATATGCTTATACCCATTCTGCCCCGGCCCAACCCGTTACCCAGCAACCCCGGCGCGTCATCCTGGGCGCAACCCTGAATCAGGACACGCGCTGGACCCGGATAATCCTGGTAATCATCGGGCTGTTTTTCGTAGGGCAAATGTTTACCGGCGGCAGCATTTTGGGCGACCGGGTGGACCAACTGACCGAGTGGGGAGCGCTCACTAAACCGGGTGTCATGGATGGTGAATGGTGGCGACTGATAACGTCCATGTTCTTGCACGTGGGGATTTTGCACATCGCGTTCAATGCAATGGCCCTTTTCGCGCTGGGTATGCAGCTCGAACAACTGATGGGTTCAAAGCGTTTTCTGTTAATCTTTTTCCTGACCGGTATCGGCGGCAATATTTTGACTCTGCTGGTGAACCCGGTCCCTTCGGTGGGGGCCAGCGGGGGCATCTTTGGCTTGCTGGGAGCTTTAATCGCCTTCTTCTATCGCAACAGGGACCGTTTGGGGCCGTGGGGCCAGGCAAACCTTCGCAGCCTGTTAATTACCGCCGGGATAAACTTTGTCATAACCATAAGTATTCCCCAGGTAAACCAGATGGCTCACCTCGGCGGCTTGTTGGCCGGACTTTTCCTGGGCTACTTTCTCTCGCCCTGGCACGTCAGGAAAACCATTGGGGCTGGCACACAGACCCTCAACTACCGCATCAAAGATTTGGCCCTGGAATGGTGGCCGGTCCCGGCTTTAATCGCGCTGGAACTGTTTATGCTCTATCTCTCTTTTCAGACCAGTCAGCCGGTCTTCCGTCTGCGCTAATAATCGCTCAAACGAGATAACTTCCAATAAGAAGAAGGAATAACCGGTCTTTTGACAAAGTTATTCCTTTTTTGTTATTTTTAATCCGCAAAATCTAGCAACTGTCGCACCAGATTTTCTCACAGAAAGTATAAGGAGCAGGAGTAATTATGGAATTAAAGGGCAAAGTAGTATTAATCACCGGTGGAGGCACTGGTCTGGGCCGGGAAATAGCTTTACAACTGGCTGCTGAAGGCATGGATGTGGGTATTAACTATTCAAAGTCGCGGCAGGAAGCGGAAGACACCGCCGCCGAACTCGGAAAACTGGGCGTAAAGGCTCTACTTTTCCAGGCTAATGTCGGGAACACCGCCGAAATACGGGCCATGTTTGAGCAAGTGGAGCAGACTTTTGGGCGGCTGGACCTCTTAATCAATAACGCCGGTACGACTCGTTTTATTGCTTTCCAGGATTTGGAGTCGGTTGATGAGGAAATCTGGGATGAGATCATGGCGGTAAATACCCGCTCGGCCTTCTTCACAGCCAGGGCTGCCGCCCCTCTGATGCGGCGCAACGGTGGCGGTCACATAATAAATACCAGTTCTGTTGCCGGGCTGGCTCCCACCGGGAGCAGTTTACCTTATGCCGTTTCCAAAGCGGCCCTGAATCATCTCACTCGCTGCCTGGCCGTAGCCCTGGCCCCCGACATCCAGGTCAATACGGTTGCACCGGGTTTTCTGCTGACGCGCTGGGGTGCCTTGTGGGGTGAGGAGCAACTTCAACGCATAGCCGAGCGGACCTTACTGCAACGCCATGCTGACCTCAAAGATACGGCAGCGACTTACACAATGCTGGCAA
>JAYSYV010000115.1:0-2410 GCA_043727245.1 Chloroflexota bacterium
GCCCATCCTGGCCGGGAAGAATATGGCTTTAAGATAGCAACGGTTGAAGTGCTGCGTGAGATGGTCGAGTTTGGCCTATCCGGCGTAGAAGTCTATCATTATTCGCACCCTCCGGCGGAAGTGGAACATTACCGCAACTTTGCCCGCCAGAACGGCCTGATAATCAGCGCCGGGTCGGATAGCCATAACGAATCGCGCAAGCCGACCCCCTGGGACCCTGAATTGGTGCGGGATATGCTGGAGCGGCTAAACGTAACACCGCCGAAACTGGAAACTTCCTGGGGGAAAGCTAAATTAGCCAGCTAAACTGGAAACTATCCGCCCACCGCTTTAACTTTGTAACCCAGCTTCAGGAAGAAGGCCGAAATAGCCTCACGTTGGTCGCCCTGGATTTCGACTTCGCCGTCTTTAAAAGTGCCGCCCGCTCCACAGCTTTTCTTGAGCGTCTTTAACAGTTCTTCAAAGGTGGCCGGGTCGTGCTGAAGGCCGCCGATAACCGTAACTGTCTTACCGCGCCGCCGTTTACTATCGCGCCAGATACGGGCGGTCTGCTGGCGAGGTGGCGGTCCGGCCTCGATATTTGCCGAAGGCGTTAGCGGGTCCGGGTCGGTCGAATAAACTCTGTTGCCCTGGGGAACTTGCTTTTTAGGGATTTGCTGTTTCATTTCTTTATTTTCTACCACTTTTCCAGATAATCTTTAACTGCTTTTTTATAACATTATAAAAATCTTTTGTATTATAAACTGCCGGTTTTGTTTTGGCATCTCGCCTTACATTCTAAGGGCTGACTACTTGTTACCGATTACCGGTCAAAAAACAGCGGTGGTATAGTACGATGCTGCCGGATACGGCCAGGTTATAGGAAGGCTGCCGGGCCGCTTCGAGAGAAACCAGTTTATCGCACTTTTCCAATACAAAGGCCGGCAAACCGTTATCCTCGGACCCCAGCAGGTAGATGGCGCGGGCAGGATGTTGGAAAGAAGCCAGCTTTTCGCCGCCCATCTCAATCGCCACCAGCGGCATACCGGCAGGTCGGGCATCCAAAAAATCCTGAAATGTCAGGTAATGTTTGAGGGGAATAGTTTTAGGAGCATGGAAAATATCGCTGGTCTGAGCGCGATAGCGGCGGCCAATCGTGAATAGGCCGTTGGCCCCCATTTGCAGGGCCGACCGCCAGAGCGTACCCATATTAAGTTCGCGTTTGGGTTGATAAATTCCTACCTCAAAATAGGAGTCGTGGGCGGTTGCCCGGTTTGCTTCGCTCAACA
Organism: Chloroflexota bacterium; assembly: GCA_043727245.1. Taxonomy (GTDB): domain Bacteria; phylum Chloroflexota; class Chloroflexia; order Chloroheliales; family Chloroheliaceae; genus 54-19. The sequence continues at coordinate 1,269 of JAYSYV010000115.1, forward strand.
TTTGCCTGGCTTTCCCAATTATCCGGTAGCAGGTCGGCCCGGCAGACTATTTCCAGCTAAAGCTGTGAACCGGGCGTAACTGTTTCAAGAGCAGTTACGCCTCATTATACCTCAACCGGCGGTGGGATTAACCCACTAAACCCAGTTACTCTACACGGCAAAGACAAAGCCAGTTTTATTAGAAATTTACGCCAGATTACTTTCGTGAATCTCAGAGGCTACAAAGTTGAACTGGGGCATGCCTCTGGATTTACTGACTACTTACATTCCCCTGGTTATTCGGCTGGTTTCTGGCTTTCCCGGCGGGTCAGCTTACGGATAGTATTCGCGATTTGAGTCCGGTTATCTTTCTCTTTAAGGATGTGAAAGGCCGTAGGTAAAATCGAAATTAGAATTATTAAGCCAATCAGCGGTAGTAAATATTTGTCAATTTCTTCTGGTGGAATAGCGTTTCCCAGCAAATAGCCCAGGAAAGTTAACCCTATGGACCACACAAAACCGCCTACCAGGTTATAGGCTAAAAAGGTGGTATATTTCATGCGGCCTACCCCGGCCACAATCGGCGCAAAAGTCCGCACAACCGGTAAGAAGCGGGCCAGGATAATGGTCTTGCCGCCATGCTTTTCATAGAAAGCCTGGGCCTTCAGGATGTGGCTTTTATGGAACAGCAAGGAATCTTCTTTACTAAAGATTCTGGGGCCAATTTTTTTGCCAAACCAGTAACCAACACTATCTCCCGACACCGCCGCCAGGAAACACAACCCGGCCAGCAGCCAGATGTTGAAAAGCGGCTGACCATCCGGGCCGGGCAATAATGCCCCCGAAGCCACGACCCCGGCGGTAAAGAGCAGACTATCCCCTGGCAAGAAGAAGCCGAAAAAGAGGCCGGATTCAGCGAAAATAATCGCGACAATGCCCAAATAACCAAATGTTTTAATCATACCGGGCAGGTCAACAAAGCTACCGGCTGCCAGCACCGGCTGGAAAATGTCAAAATAATTCAACTAATTTACTTCTCCTATATATTTCTGTACTCAGAACACTACCCATTCCCAGCCCTTTCTTCCCAAAAGAAAGGCTATGACTCCAGCGAGTAATGAATTTAAGGCACGCTAAAAAATTCGCTCTGCAAAGAAAGTACC
>JAYSYV010000116.1:0-2402 GCA_043727245.1 Chloroflexota bacterium
CGTGACTATTACTCGGTTACAGAGATATTTACCCTTTTTCGCCCTATTTAGCGGTGGTTGCCCGTTTTGGAGTAAATGACCATGTTGGATGCTTATTTACCAATTCTGATTATGTTTGTCCTGGCCGCTGTGCTGGTAACAGTCACCGCCGTAGCTGCCCTGCTGCTTGGTCCCAAAAAACCGAATGCTGCCAAGCTCTCGCCTTATGAAGGCGGAGTGCCGCTGGTCCAGGAAACCTCGCGCCGCTTTCCGGTAAAGTTTTTGGAAGTCGCCATGATTTTTCTGATTTTCGACATTGAAACGGTGGCTTTTTTTCCCTGGGCGGTTCTGCTCAATCAGTTGAAACTTTTCGGTCTAATAGAAATGGGCCTCTTTTTGCTGGTACTGGGCATGGGCTACATCTATCTATGGCGCAAAGGTGCTTTTAATTGGGAGAAGGAGTTCTAAAAGTGGCAGGTGAGTTTAGCCAACGAGATTTTTTCACCAATAATACAATTGTGCCGGGTGATCTCCAGTCGTACCGCAGCGCCCAGCCGGTTGGTGGGGTCGTAACCACTAACCTGGATAAAGTAATCAACGTGGCCCGCGCCCAATCGCTCTGGCCGGCCCTTTTTGGCCTGGCCTGCTGCGCCATTGAAATGATGGCGACCTCGGCTCCCCGCTTCGACCTGGCCCGCTTCGGTTCGGAGGTCTTCCGGGCTTCGCCTCGCCAGGCCGACCTGATGATTGTAGCGGGGCGAGTATCGGCCAAGATGGCCCCGGCAGTACGCCAAATCTGGGAACAAATGCCAGAACCGAAATGGGTTATCGCTATGGGCGCTTGCGCCAGTTGCGGAGGTGTCTTCAACAACTACGCCATTGTCCAGGGTGTGGATTTGATCGTGCCGGTAGATGTATATGTAGCCGGCTGCCCGCCCACCCCGGAAGCTTTGATTGAAGGCATTCGCATTCTACAGGACCGGATTGCTTCGGGCGTAGCACAGCCCCAGGATCCAAACGAATATATGCCGGAGGTAGTCCGTGACCCAAACTTCGGGCGACACGCTTAATCCCCAGGAAGCGCCCGCCGCGCCCCCCAACCCTTCTCTGATTGAGGAGGCCCAGTTTCCCAACGTACGACCCAGCCTGATGCGTATTGCCGATGGTACGCCTACTTTTATTGTACCGGCCTCGGACCTGCTGGCGGTCGTGAAGTACCTGAAAGAGAGCGGCTTTACCCTGTTTGAAGACATTACAGCGGTAGACTGGCTGCCCAAAGAACCCCGTTTCCAGGTGGTTTATCACTTCCTGAATCTCACAGCCCGGCAGCCCATCCGGCTTAAAGTGGAGTTGCCCGGCGACAAACCGAGCGTACCTTCCATTACCGGCTTATTTCTGGGGGCAGGTTGGTACGAGCGGGAAGTTTTCGACCTGTTCGGTATTATGTTCGAGAATCACCCCGACCTGCGCCGGATTGAAATGCCCGACGATTGGGAGGGACATCCTCTCCGCAAAGACTACCCGGTAACAGGCCCGCGCCGCCCAAATCTGCCAGCGAACCAGTTCCGGCCTGATGGCCGCAGCGGCCCTACTCTGCCCCAACCCTAATGAGGTATTAAAATTGGAAGACCTTCAAATTAAAGAACGCTGGCTCGACGATGACGAAGAGCAGTACCTAAAAGATACCGGCGACTACGAAGACCCCAGCAGCGAGTTGATGACCATCAACATGGGGCCGCAACACCCTTCTACCCACGGCGTTTTGCGTCTGGTAGTAACTTTGCGGGGTGAGGAAGTTATCAAGTGCGAGTCGGTTATCGGCTACCTGCACACCGGCATCGAAAAACAGGCCGAAACCAAGACTTACAATCAGGCGCTGACCCTGACTGACCGGACCGATTACCTCAATCCGCTGATTAACAACCTCAACTTTTCGCTGGCGGTAGAGCAATTACTCGGTATCACCGATAAAATCCCCCCCAAAGCCCAGATCGCCCGCGTCCTGCTCTCGGAGTTGCAGCGCATCAGCAGCCATTTGGTCTGGTTGGGAACTCACGCCATGGACCTGGGAGCGCAAAGCGCCTTCCTCTACGGTATGCGCGACCGCGAGAAAATCCTGGACATTTTCGAGCTTGTTTCGGGTGTCCGCATGATGACCAGTTATATCATGCCCGGCGGCCTTTACGCCGATATACCGCCCGGTTTCAAGGAAAAGGTTGCCGAATTTATCACCTATTTCAAAAAGACCTGGCCTGATTACGGTAAGATGCTGACCAAAAGCGAACTGTGGTTCGAGCGAACCAAAGGTGTTTGCGGCATTTCACAGGAAGAAGCTTTGAACTGGGGTCTGACCGGGCCGATTCTACGCTCGACCGGTATTACTTACGATGTGCGGAAGGTCTTCCCCTACTCCGGCTACGAAA
>JAYSYV010000117.1:0-2401 GCA_043727245.1 Chloroflexota bacterium
TATTGAGTTGGAACATAACTTTTTACACCTTGTTGGTTAACGACCGACAAATTCGCCAGCCACTTATTCTCTTACTTGCAAATTAGTTGTTTTAATGCACAGACGATCTATGGTTATGTAAAGTTATTTGCAATAACTAGCTGTAATTACTATTGACAGTAGTATAAGCAAGTTTTATACTTGCACAAACACAAAGATTAATGAAAAGTTAATACTCTGCCTTTTCTGCTATAATTTAAAGACTAATAGGGTAGGGTAAGAACTAATTCAAAATAATCTATAAAGTATTAACAAAGTTATTGTAGTTGAGGAGAAAGTGAAGGCATCCTATGGCAAGAAGAATAAGAACGAAAGTGGATACTCAAAACCGGCTTCAGGTTTTAAATGAAAGCAATTCTGAATTACCCTTTGAAAAAGAAAGCCCTCACGAAACAATGCTGCCTCTTGAACAGGAAGAACTGGAGCTGGAAGGACCAACCCCCGACGAGCAGGAACCGGATATTACAGTGTTTCGGCCTGACCGGGAAGGGGTTCGCAAGGTACTGGGAGATTTAGAATCTGACATCATGGAGTATGTCTGGGATAATATTAAGACTAACCCTCAGGGGTTGACCGTGCGAGACGTATACGAGGATTTTAGATTGCGGAGGTCTATTGCTTACACTACCGTCATGAGCACTATGGCCCGACTCGGCCGCAAACATCTCCTCCGTGTCAAAAAAGTGGATGGAGCCTACGTTTATACCCCCAGTCTCAGTAAAGAAGAATTTATAAATAATTTTGTTTCCCGCATCCTTGAAAATTTGCTGGTAAGCTTTTCTCACTCAACCGAAGAATATCTGAACCGGGCCGTAACCGACCAGCACTCATCCCGTGTAACCACCATAAAAGCTAAAATGGCGGCCCTGCGCCAGTCCAAAAACGCCGGTGGTAGACTTTCTAAAGAGGTCGGGCCGCAAAGTCCACCGTTATCTGCTAGCGGTAACAAGGATTAGGAGGCCGGGAAGAGAATGGTACATGTACTATTTCTGGTCGCCAGCCTGGCAACGGTAGCGCTGGAACAGGTGTTGTTATTAAAACTGCTTCCTAAAATTCGGGGTTGGCGACTCCGGCAAGGATTACAGATAATGGCCCTTGGGATGCCCCTGGCCGTAATGGCCCTTTTCTCGCTAACAATGTCACCGGCAGTTTTGTTTCCTGACTACGACCACGACCACAACAACAAAGGCGCACACCAGGAATGGCTGTTAGGAGTTGCCGCTTTTAGTTTACTGGCTATCCCGGTAGTAATGGCGCTTGTTTCAAACCTCTTTCGATTAGGTTGGCTGTACCTGCGTACTTTTCGCAATACCTGGAGTGCTCCAGCCGGAATGGAGGCTTTAGTCAACCGGGAAATGAGCCGGAGTCGGGGCCGGCGGCCTCTCAAAATCAGGTTATGGTACAGTATCCGGCCATTTGCATTTAACCTTCCAGGCTTCTTTAGATGCCAGGGAGTAATCGTACTTTCTACCGGGCTGGTTGGGGGACTGGAAAAGGAAGAATTACAAGCCGTCATATGGCACGAGCAAGCTCATCTGGTGCGCCGCGATTTTTGGACTATCTGGTTTGCAACATGGTCCGGGGCCGCCTTTTTCTATATGCCTACCGCCAAAGCGCTGGTAGAACTTGTTAAAGAAGACCAGGAGCTGGCCTGTGATGAGAAGGTTGCTACCTTTGGAGGTACAAGTGCCGCCCTTTCTTTGGCTGATGCCTTGTTAAAGGTCTGGGAAACACTTTTAACTTTTGCCCGCTTATACGGAAAATCCGGTACAAAGGAAAAGGGGTTTGAGGCGCCGGGTTTAGCTTCGGGAAACATACCAACTCTGACCGAGCAAAGAGTAAATCGTTTAATTGAGTTCAGCAGCACAAGTCCCGCCGAATTTCTCAGGGCAAAGACCAGCTTTTTCTCGAAGCCCTTCCTGGCCTTTACACTCAGCCTGGGCATATGGTCGTTATGTACCTGGATAATCCATCTCTTGTGCCCGGAACTTGGTTAGAAAGAACCTTCCTATAATAGCGTCAACCGGGAATCGATACTACCTTTAGCACAAGACTACTAACTCCAGACTGTTTTTGCTTAACTTCCTATCAAACCAAATAAAAAGAGATCCCAGTCAAAACCTGGAACCTCTTTCATGCTTACTTTTGATCTATTCCACAAGCAGCTCTGGCTTGATTGGTAATCCTAATCAAGCCGGAAACCAGGTTTTTTGCCACGATTTCATCTGCTCAATTTCGACAGACTGGGACTTAATTATATCCTGGCTTAACTTGAGAAGTTCAGGCCGCTGGGTTTTTTGAGGAACCAGGGAAGCCATGCTGACCGCATTAGAATGATGTTCAATCATCATCGAGAGGAACA
>JAYSYV010000118.1:0-2399 GCA_043727245.1 Chloroflexota bacterium
AGCGTACCTCTGCAACAAACCCTGGCAATTGCCACCGGCACTATGCGGACCGACCTGCTGGCCCTGGCCGTGAGCCTGAAAGCTCTCCTGGGCGACCGCAATGCCGCCGAGAGCCTGACCGCCCTGACTGTGCCAACCTTGCTGTTGTGGGGCGGTTCAGACGGCGTTTTACCGCCAGCCCTGGGCGAACGCGCCTTGCAACTGCTCCAAAAAGCCCCGGCCCGCCTACAATATATCGAGCGCGGCACGCATAACATGATGTTCGACCAGGCCGAGCAGTTCAACCGCCGGACTCTGGAATTTCTACAGGACCATGCGCCCGTATCTCTAGCAGTCTATAGTAAAAGTTCAAGTTAAAGGAGCTGTCAAAATGTTTGAAGGCTTCAAACTGGCGATGATTGATACTGGCGAAGCCGTAATCCGGGTGCGTTATGGTGGAAATGGGCCACCACTTTTGCTCTTACATGGGCATCCTCAAACTCATGCCATGTGGAACAAAGTTGCTCCGCGCCTGGCCCAAGACTTTACGGTCGTAGCGGCTAACTTGCGCGGTTATGGCGAAAGTTCAAAACCGCCCAACACGCCCGACCACGAACCCTATACCGCCCTACATACCTTTTTCACGGCTTAATGAGGTCCGGGTAGCGGGTTAAATATAATTCTAGTAACCGAAATTACCAAAACCATACTCGGCGACTTTATCAATACTCATCCGTACGGTCACGCGGTCCTCTTTGGAAAACTGGATGCGAACCATCTCGCGGGCTTTTTCCGCTCCCACGTAACGGGCCGCCAGGGCTTCAATATCGCGTTGAGCTTCGACTACATGCAGGGTGGCTTTTCCCCGGATAGTGACGTAGCGATAACCTCCCTCGACACAAAAGCTCAACCGGGCATCCCGCCGCAAATTAAGCTCTTTCAAGCGGCCTTTAGCCGTGTTCATAATTATCTGATCGTCCTCTAAGATGTACCAGACAATTGTTTGTTGAGGCGTACCATCTTTGTTTATGGTAGCAACTACCGCATAGCGTAGCTCTTCCAAAAACTTCCTTCCCGCATCGGTCAGTATCATTCCAAGCCTTTTCTAAGTTAATTTCCCTATCATCCGACTGGCCCAGTTTACAGGTCGGAGCGATTTATGACAACTCAAATAGAAATATTTAAAAGTAATAACGAAGTGCTTTAGTGCTTCAATAAAAGCCTGAGTAGAAGACCGGCCAATCCCCATAAACCAACTGCCCCCGGCAAACTTTCTGGGTTCGTCTGAGCCTGTGGGGTAGCGGAGGGAGTACTTATAGGGGCAGCAGGTGAAGCCTTTAAGCGGTTTAGCAACCAGGTGGTTTGGTCGGTGAGCAGTTGAGCCGGGATGACCTGCCCCACCCCTTCCGACGATTGAGGATGGCTAACCAGGCTGTACAACAGGCTCCCCGGCACGAAGGCATGGGTCAGGCCGGGGTAGACATTCAGGATTGCCGGGATATTGGCGGCGTTCAGTTCGGCGGTCAAATCCTGGATTTTCCCCAGTGGAAACCTTTCATCTTCCAGACTGTGCTGGAAAAAGACCGGCAAGCCGAGCGGTAATAAAATCTGCTCTAGCTGCGGTCCATCTTGCAAACTTTTGAGGGCCGCACCTGACTCGCCGGAGCTTTTTAGAATATCCGGCTCGTTAAGGAAAGTTAAACGCTGGTCCACCAGAACTGGCCTTAATTCCTGCTCTATCGAAAGCTGCCCGTCTTTATCTTTATCAATCTCCAGGCCGCTTTTGAAAGGCCCGACCTGGCCGGGAGCTGGCCGGGAGAAATAAGGTAACACGCTCGTTTCGAGCAATTGAACTTCCCGGTAATTGGTAAAAACTGTCTGATTGCTGCCAATCGCCCCGGTCAACTCCAGCGGGCTGACCTTGCCATCGTGATTAAGGTCGGCCTGGTTAGCCGCTTCTATAAAGCGGTTCACCAACTGATAGTCGAAAGCGGTCTTCCAATCGGTAATCGTGCCGGTTAAGACCAGCCCCTTGACCTGACCGGGGAAAAGCTGGGCTACCTGGGCCGCGATAAGGCTGCCCTGGCTGTGGCCCAGCAAGAAAACCTTTTGCTTATCAACCCTGGGGTCGGCCAAAAACTGGCGTAAAGCGGTGGCGGCATCTTTGACCAGCATCTCGTTAGTACGCTGGTCGGAGCGGGCCTGATCAATAATCTGGCCGCCGGTATCGAGGCCGCGTTTGTTAAACTTGTAGACAATGAAACCGTGCCTGACCAGGTTGTCCAGCATTTCTTTGTAAGTTTGGAAGACCGGCCAACCGATAGGGGTCGGCCCTGCGCCGTTCATATCGGACTGACCGCTGCCGCCCAGCATTAAGACGGCGGGCATGGGAGCCGGAGCCGTGGCCGGTAGGTCAATCT
>JAYSYV010000119.1:0-2398 GCA_043727245.1 Chloroflexota bacterium
ACCGAAATTTCCCACGTGGCTTTTTGCTGCCGCCCCATAATCTCGCCTTTAAGAAGCGGTGAGCAAGACCCCTACTTCCCGCTCATGCTGCGGGGGGTCGAAGCCGAATGCAGCCAGTACGGCTTGCACCTCATTTACCGCATAATCGAGGACGAAGGCCGCGCTTTGGAGCAAGGCCGCAAGATGTTATTAGAATCTCACGCTGATGCCTTGCTCCTGATAAACTTTGTAGACCGCAAATTAGTTGGCGGCCTGACCGACATGGGTTTACCAATGGTGTTAGTGGACCATCTTTTCCCTGACCTACCGCTGGATACCGTCTCCAATGATAACTATTCGGGCGGGATTTCGGCGGTACGCCACCTGATTAAAAAGGGCCACCGGCGCATCGGTTTTTTGAACGGCTTACCCCATATTACGGTCCAGCAGCGCTTTGAAGGCTACCGCCGCGCCCTGGAAGAAGCCGGTATTCCTTTCGACTCGGCCCACGTACTGCCGGGCGATTTGACCCTGGACGGTGGGTTGGCCGCCGCGCAGACTGTTATCGAGCGCGGGTTGGATTGTACGGCTTACTTTTGTTCTAACGATTGGAGCGCCTTTGGCTTTATCAAGGGTTTGAGGGCGCGAGGCTTGCGCGTCCCCGATGATATTTCTATAATCGGCTTTGACGATGCCGAAACTTCCAAACTAATTTCCCCAACTCTGACCACGGTAAGGGCCGACCCGGTAGGAGTAGGGCGCATGGCGGTGCGTAAACTGATTGAGCGCGTGAAATTCCCGAACTTGTCCATTACCCAGACGCTGCTCTACACCGAGCTAATCGAGCGCCAATCAGTCCGAAACCTGAAATAACTTGCTACTGCATCAACTGCAAAAGAGGAAAGGTACACCATGACAACCACCGAGCAGTCGCAAAGCCACACCAAACTGCTACAATTTCCGGCCAATTTCGTCTGGGGTTCCGCCACGGCGGCCTATCAAATAGAGGGCGCGATTAGTGAAGATGGACGAAAACCTTCTATCTGGGATACTTTCAGCGCCACTCCCGGCAAAGTAATGAACGGCGATACGGGCGAGATTGCCTGCGACCACTACCACCGCTACCCGGCGGACGTGGCTTTGATGAAACAGCTAAACCTGGGAGCTTACCGTTTTTCGATTGCCTGGTCCCGCATTTTGCCGGAGGGCCGGGGTGCGGTCAACCAGAAAGGACTCGATTTTTATGAGCGGTTGACCGATGAACTTCTCGAAGCCGGTATCCAGCCCTATGCCACCCTCTACCACTGGGACTTGCCTCAGGCGCTGGAAGACTGGGGCGGCTGGACTAACCGCGAAACCGCCGAAGCCTTTGCCGAATATGCCGATGTTGTTTCGCAGCGGCTGGGCGACCGGGTTAAAAGCTACACCACTCTCAACGAGCCGTGGTGTTCGGCGGTGTTGGGCTACGGCATCGGTATCCACGCTCCCGGCAAGCAGGACAAAGCCGCCCAGGTAGCCGCTACTCATAATCTTTTGCTGGCGCATGGTTTGGCCGTGCCTATCCTGCGCCGGAACGCCCCCCAGGCCGAAGTTGGAATTACCCTCAATTTGTGGTCGTTCGACCCGGCCACCGACAGCCAGGCCGACCGCCAGGCCGCCGAAGAAGGTTACGACCTGGAGAACCGGGTCTACCTGGACCCGCTATTTCGCGGAAAATATCCCGAAACTTACCTGAATTCGCTGTCGCTCAACGAAAGCATCCCGGTCGTGGCGGGCGATTTAGAAGTGATGCATACGCCGGTAGATTTTTTGGGTATCAACTACTATATCCGGCATGTCAGACAAGCCGTAGCTGGTGTCCTGGGCGGTCAGGATGTTTTTCCGCCCGACAGCATTTATACCTCGATGGATTGGGAAGTCTATCCGCAAGGGATATATGACCTGCTGGTCCGGCTGAACAAGGAGTATGAGCTTCCCAAGATTTTCATCACCGAGAACGGGGTCGGCAGCATCGAAACGCCCGATGAAAAAGGCGAAGTTCACGACCCGCTGCGGCTGTATTATATACAGGAACACCTGGTCCAGGCGCACCGGGCCATCCAGCAAGGCGTTCCGCTGGCCGGGTACTTCGCCTGGAGCCTCATGGATAATTACGAGTGGGCCTGGGGCTATACACGCCGGTTTGGTTTAATCTATGTGGATTACGCTACCCAGCAGCGCATCATCAAAGATAGCGGCTACTGGTACGCCCAGGTCGCTAAAAACAACGCTTTGCCCGATTACCGGGTGAGCTACCCCTGACCTTTCGGAAATTTCCGGTGAATAAAAGAGACTCTCACGCGAGAGTCTCTTTTATTTACTACTTTATCAGGTTAAGCCGCCCGGTTGGCCTCGGAGTTTTCAGTCCGGGCCGGTTCAA
>JAYSYV010000120.1:0-2397 GCA_043727245.1 Chloroflexota bacterium
TGGATGGTCATTATATGGCGATCTACGAAGGCCAACACACTTATACTTCCCCTGGCGATGCACCCGGCAAACTCCACATTTACGATCTCAAAACTCATACCGATCAACAAATTTCCTTCAACGCCCAGGTTTGGAGTGTTTCCTATTTTTGGTTGAACCCTTCCAACCAGCTACTCCTGACCGTGCTTCCCCGTAACGACACCAACAAGAATTCAATCCCTGGCATAATTTATAGCCTGGATCCGTCGACCGGGCAACTTACCCAATTACTGCAAGCGATGGATATTTTGCAGGTGCTGCCAACTCCCGATACGAACTATTTTGCTTTACTACATAACAACAACCCTGTTCTTAATAACTATGAGCAGGCCCAAATCACCTTACGCAGTCTTGCCAATCCTGATATCGATATTGGAAAGCCATATAATGTGAAAACACCGGGTACAAAGAGTAGCGCTCCTATAATGGAAAATTGGAGTGTTGATGGTACTTACCTTTCGATCAGAACCTTTACTGAGGATAATGAAGACTCTAAAGATCATTTTCAAATTAACATGGTTTCGCTTCTAAGTGGTGAAGCTATTATTAAAAACCAGGTGACTTCGGAATTCTATAGCTGGGTTAGCCTTGCCGGTTCACATTACATACGGAGTTCTATGAACCAGCCTAATAATGATGATAAAACATTCACCCAGACTATGAGCATTCGCAACTTAGACGGGAGTGAAAAGAACGTTTTGATTTTGCAAAAGGTTGCTTTTGATGATTTTTATTACCAATATTCGTGGGATGCCGTTGTGCAAGTGCCGGTTTCCAGCTAAATGTAGTCTTTGTTCCTGTGCTATAATGGACTGATTATCGTATGTTGAGAAATGATCATATTCAAGGAGGAATACGATGTTTCCATTGGGAAAGGGTGACTACTCCAAACAGGCCCATGTAGCTTTGCCGGAAGGCACTTTCGAAGACGAACATGGCCGGGAAGGTTTCTACGGGCGCGTTTCCCATCTCTACCACCAGCACCCGCCGACCGGCTGGACCCGCATTGAAGGGCCGCTCAGGCCTCGCGCTATCAACTGCGTCAAGTTGGCCGCGCCGGAAGCCATCCGGTCCGATGACCATTTCGGAGAGCCGGTTACTTTCCTTTATAATACCGACCTGGCTGTAAAAATAGCCCGCCCGACCGGGCCGATGCCCTATTACATGCGAAACGCCGACGGTGATGATGTTTACTTCATTCACCAGGGGGCCGGAAAGCTGGAATCCGATTACGGCCCCATGCTCTACGAACGCGGCGACTACCTGGTTATTCCACGCGGCACTACTTATCGCTTTACTCCTTCGGATAGCGTCGGCCAGTTTTATCTTTTAATAGAGTCTTTTAGCGAAATTAAAGTCCCGGTAAAAGAGCGTGGTATGCTAGGGGTCGGCGCTCAGTTCGATATGGGCGTAGTCGAGACACCCAACCCCGAACCGGCCCAGGCCGGTGATTTGACCGGCAGCCAGACCGGCCCGCAGGGCGAACCCGAATGGGAAGTCCGCATCAAGCGCGAGGGCCAGTACACTTCGGTCTTTTATCCCTTTAACCCGCTAGACGTGGTTGGCTGGAAGGGCGACCTGTGCCCTATAAAGCTTAATATCAAAGATTTCCGCCCGGTAATGAGCCACCGGGTCCACCTGCCGCCCAGCGTCCACACTACTTTCCTGGCGAATAATTTCGTGATTTGCAGCTTCGTGCCGCGCCCCTTCGAGGCCGACCCGGAGGCTATGCGCGTGCCATTCTTCCACCGCAACATTGATTACGATGAAGTTTTGTTCTATCACGATGGCAATTTCTTCAGCCGTCACGGCATTGATGCCGGGATGGTCACATGGCATCCCCAGGGTATTCATCACGGCCCCCACCCTAAAGCTATCGGGGCGGTCCGCGATAAGGTCGAAACCGACGAGTACGCCGTGATGCTGGATACGCGCTATCCTCTCAAACTGACCAAAGAAGGCCAGGCCGCCGAGTGGCCGGAGTATCATATGAGCTGGTCAATGTAATTTCGAGGTAATGTTTTATTTAAAGAACCTCACTTCTTAGTTTAAAGTGTAGTAATATAACTGGAGATTTTTGAATAGAATCTCCAGCTTTTTTTACTGGTTTTGCTTTTGACTTGGAAATCCGGCTGTCACATTCTACCTTCAACAAAACCCGAAAGGAAACTTGTGCAACCGTTCTCCGGTATCCTGACCATTGCCTGTCCCGACCGTAAGGGCATTATCGCCAGCGTAACCACTTTTTTGGCCCAGCACGGCGCGAACATTCTCGAAGCTAACCAACATAGCGATTTGGCCGATAAAGCTTTCTTTATGCGAGTTCAATTTGAACTGGAAGGAATGGACCTTGAACGG
>JAYSYV010000121.1:0-7408 GCA_043727245.1 Chloroflexota bacterium
ACCAGCTTCTTGTTGAAGGAAGGATTAAAACCGCCCATCGGCACGCGGCTCATGCTCTCAATGCCACCTGCCACGAAAACATCACCCATACCCAGCATAATATTCTGAGCCGCCATATTAATAGCCTGTAACCCGCTGGCGCAGAAACGATTGACCGTGACACCTCCGGCGCTGACCGGAAGACCACTCAAAATACCAATATTACGGGCCACGTTCAAGCCCTGTTCGCCCTCCGGCATGGCACAGCCAAAAATGACATCTTCCACCAGGGTGGGGTCGAATAAGCCAGCCCGCTCCAAAGCGGCCCTGACTACTAACGCGCCCAGGTCGTCAATACGCAAATCCTTTAAACTACCCTTTGAGGCGCGACCAACCGGGGTACGCACGGCGCTAATTATTACAGCCTCGCGGTCTCCTAATTTATCGTAACTGGTTCCAACTTTAGCTGGCTCTGCTGTCATGGCTGACCTCCTTTGATGCCTTTGTCAAGAAGTGGTAATAAAGGGATATATTTTATTATTTGTTTGTCCTAATTTTACCAGATAAGTTTCATTTTTCCTAACGGGCAGCCGTTGGCGCACACTTAAAGCGCCTTTTCAAGATTGTTATAGTCTGGTATACTTAGCCCGGTAGGGAATAATTACATTATGTAAAGTCAAAAATGTAATAGCTCCTGTAGATGTAGTATGTATTCAAGTAGGTGTGATGTTAAATTTCTCTTTCTGGCGCAATTTTGAAATTCCTCTTTTCATCGCCATGCTCTTTACGTGCCTGTTTGGCGTAGCGATGATTCACAGCGCGATTCTTAATGACCCCGCTCTCAGCGACTCAAGACTAGAAATTAATCAGTTGACCGTCGGGCTAGGGGTCGGGCTGGTCTTCTTCTTCGTGTTAAGCCGGTTGGATTATCACTTTTTTGAAAGCTGGCAGTTCTTTATCTACCTGGGTTGCGTGGGCTTATTACTCCTGGTCGAGTTCTTAGGACTGACTACGCTCGGTTCTACCCGCTGGATTACCATAGCCGGGATCAGGGTCCAGCCTTCCGAACCGGCCAAGTTGCTGGTCATCCTGATGCTGGCCCGTTTCTACGTCACCAACGAACACCGTATCCGGCGCATCCCGGTCTTCATCTTTTCCATGCTCCAGATTGGCCCCATTGCCGCCCTGGTCTTTATCGAGCCGGACCTCGGTACGACAATGGTAATCATGGCAATCTGGCTGGGCATGACCTTTGTGGCCGGGGCGGACTGGCTCCATATAATGACCTTGCTCTTTATTGCTGTCCCGGTGTTACTGCTAGTCTGGAACCTGGGACCGCTTACCGGGGGCAAGTATCAGGTCTTTCAACCTTATCAGGAAGCCCGCCTGGCCCTCTTTTTGGACCCCAACCAGGACAAAGAAGGGGAAGGCTACAACCTGATTCAGTCGCGAGAATCGGTCGTAGACGGCAAATTACTCGGCCAGGGCTACACTGAAGGTTTGCATAACAAATACGACCTGCTGAAAATCCGTCACGCCGACTTCATATTTTCGGTAATCGCCGAAGAATTTGGTTTTGTGGGTTGTATAGCGGTGCTGTCGGTGCTGGTGTTGATGCTCTTTAGAATTATTACGGTGGCAAAAAAAGCCGCCGATGCCTACGGTAGATACATTTGTATAGGGGTAGCTACCATGCTCTTTTTCCAGATATTCGTAAATGTCGGGATGAACCTGGGCCTGATGCCTGTCACTGGTATACCGCTGCCCATGATAAGTCACGGCAGTAGTTCGCTCTGGACTACCTTGATGGGCCTGGGGCTGGTGGAAAGCGTGGCGCTGCGTCACCAGCGGGATTTGATGTGGTACTATCGCACTGGTCCCGGCAAAGAGTAATCGCACAGATTGGCTATGCTCAAATATCTGCAAAAAATCCGTGGCCTTTTCTTATACCTGCTGGCAATCGGTCTGCTGGCGAGTGGAGCGTATAATGCTTCGCTGCTTTTCAGGAACGGCCTGGAAAGCTTCCAACCTTTGCAACTTGAAGTCGCCCCGCCCCAATCTCTGACCAATTTTGGCAATAATGCTGCCAACCCGAATACTTCCACTAACCCATCCAACCGGCCCGGCACGACTGCACCCCTGACCAACCGGGTGGTGCTGGTGGTGGTAAACGGCCTGGGGCTGGAAGATACCGAAGCTCTACCGGCTTTGCAAAGCGAACCGGTCAAGTTGCTCAGCACCGGGGCTAACCTCTTTACCGGCCCGGTCCAGCCGCAAGTACCGGCCCTGGTAACGTTGCTTACCGGCGCTACACTCGACCTGACCGGCGGGTTCACCCTGAACTCAGGCCAGCCTTCCCTGACCGCCCCCTCACCTTTTCAGCAATTAGGCCAGTTCGATAACCTGTTTGCGGCGGTCAAACGCAGCAAATTTACGACGGCCTTTTTTGGCACGAACGATTGGTTTAACGCCTTGCCGCCAAACCTGCTGGATGCCTATACCGCCTTCGACCCGCGCCAACCGGCTAACGATGTGGTCAGCCTCGGCCTCGATTTTCTCAAAAAGAAATCGGCTAACTTTACCTTGCTGCAATTGAACGTTCTGAGCCGGGCCCAGAAGGATTTTGGCTTTAACTCGCCCCAGGCTATCCAGGCCCGGCAAGACCTCAATAGCGCCCTGGCCCGCCTGGTAAGCGGTGAGCTTGATTTGCGTTCCACCACCCTGATTATTACCGGTGATTTCGATGAGGGCGTTCAAGCAGGCGACCGTTGGACGGTTCCTCTGATAATGCTGGGCCAGGCCGTCCAACCTGGCGACAAAATATGGGGCCGCCAGGAAGATATTACCAGCACTATTGCCGCCCTTTTAGGGGTGGAAATTCCCCGTCACAACCAGGGCCGAATTCTGAGCAGCCTGCTTTCGATGCCCGCGATTGACCAGGGTGAGAAATTCCTGGCCCTGGCCGAACAGCGGCAAGCCCTGGATATAGCTTACCGCAACCGGCTGAACCTGATTTTGCCCCTGGCGATAAACGACCAATTGGCGAAGAATGCCGAAGACAATATCAATGCCGCGCGCAAGAATTATCAATTGGGTTCTTATGACGGTATTGAGCCGCTGTTAGACTCGGTCCTGCGCTATACCAGGGCCGATATGGAAGATGCCCGGCAAGAATGGTTCGGGCAGGTGCGCTGGCAGCGGGCTATCCTGGCGGTGGTGCTGCTGGTGTTGCCTCTGTTGCTCCTGCTAATCTGGCGCTCGACCCTGGCCCTGCTGGCGGTCGGGTCGGCAGTGCTGGCTTCGGCGGTCCCCTACGGTATTTACTGGCTGCAAGGGCGCAACTTTAACTTCAACGCCACCAGCTTGTCCTCTTTATTGGAAGCCGCTCCCTGGCGCGGGGCGGTTGGCGTGCTGCTGGCCCTTTTAATCCCGACCTTTTTCTTCGATTGGACCGAAAGAAACCGCTTCCGGCGCTTTGGCCGGGTAGACCTGACTTACCAGCAAATGGCGGATCTGCGGAGGCGGCCATTCCCGGTGGGCCGTTTGTTTTCATTTTGTGCGCTATTGCTGGGCTGGCTGGCCTACTTTAGCGGTTTTATCTGGTTGGTCTGGTATTACTGGCGGTTTGGCTACTTCGGGCCGCTGGTGGGCCGCCCGCCGCTCCTACCTGATGCCGGTTCCAGCTTCCTGGAATTTTTTGCCCTGAGTAATTTGCTGGGCTTTAGCCTGGTAATGCTGCCCGCACCGCTGATTTTGATGGCGCTGTACTGGATTAAGCGCCGCTTCCGGGGCGATAGTCAAGAGCAAGAGCAAGAAGAACAGGATATTTTGCAAAAACCTCGTCCCGGCTCAGAAGCCGGTATTATAAAAGTTTAAACTCTCTATACCTCTTTTAGAATTTACTCAAACCCGGAACTGACCTATTGACAGGCCGGTCTACCTGTTGTATATTGAAATTAATTAACTGACCAGTCAGTTAATTAATCCTCTAAAGGAGAGTAACTTTATGGCCCGGCCAGCCACCAACCATGAAGCTCGCAAAGCTGAAATCGTCGCCGCTGCGATTAAGAGCTTCGCTAATTACGGCTATGAAGGCACTTCCAACAAAACCATCGCTCAGGCGGGCGGCTTCAAAAGCCCGGCCCTGATTTATCACTATTTTCCGGGCGGCAAACCCGAACTTTTTCAGGCGTGCCTGGAAGAATTTCAACCCTTGAAAAATTTCCAGCATATGATGGAGAGCGATTTTGATGCGCCTATTGAAATTTACCTTCGCAAACTGGCCTCTAACTACCTTGAAATGGTCCGGGACGAAACGGTTGGGCGGGTCATCCGAATTATTCTGACGGAAGCGCCGCGTTTTCCTGAACTGGTCGAAATCATCCCCCGCCGGATAGTGCCGCTCATAGTGCAGCCCACCCTGGGTTACCTGAGCAAGTACGCCGCAACCGGCCAGTTACAATTAAACCAGCCAGTTGCCCTGGTAATGCAGTTTTTCGGACCGTTGTTTGCCCGGACCATTCTGCGTATAGTCGGCGTGACTGATAAGATGATACCTTTCCCCTTTCCCAGTGACGAGGAATTTGTGGACAGCATGGTAGAAACTTTTTTACATGGGGTCTTAAAGAATTCTACCGGCCTGACCGCTAAACAGGAGTAGTGCTATGAATGAAAATGTCGAACCGGCCATCCTGGTTGAGAATATTAAGCGAAATTATGGCCGTATCGAAGCCCTGCGAGGCGTAAATATGCAGGTCGAAAAGGGTACTATTTTCGGTCTGCTCGGTTCTAACGGAGCCGGTAAATCCACCCTGATAAAAGTGCTGGTCGGCAGCACCCGGCCCGGTCAGGGACAGGTCCGGGTACTGGGGCTTGACCCGTTTAAGGATGTCCAAAAGCTGCGCGGGCTAATCGGCTATATGCCCCAGACTCCGGCTCTCTATGAAGACCTTTCGGCACGTGACAATGTTCATTTCTTCGGGGCGGCCCACCGCCTGCCGGACCTGGATGCTCAGGTTGAGCAAGTCTTAGCCTTTACCGACCTGGCCGGGCGGGCCGGGGACAGCGTGGCGGGATTTTCGGGCGGCATGAAGCAGCGCGTTTCGCTGGCCTGCGCCCTGGTCCACCGGCCCCTGGCTCTCTTTCTGGACGAACCCACCGCCGGGGTAGACCCCAAACTTAAAGAAGTTTTCTGGCAGCACTTCCGGCAACTGGCTGCCCAGGGCATAACCCTCTTTATCAGCACACACCTGATGGACGAAGCTTTGCTGTGCGACCAACTGGCGATTATGCGCGATGGGACGGTGCTAGCCTGTGATACACCCAAAAATATTATGCTGCGGGGCAACACAACGGTAAAAATCTGGCGTGGCGACAAGCTCGACCGGCAGGTTGTCACCGAGTATCCGGCCCAGTTACCGGGCCTCCTGCAATCTTACGGTCTGGACCCGGCAGTTACCCGGCTGGAGTTAGACCAGGACACCCTGGAAACCATCATGTTGCGCCTGATTAACGGCAAAGCTGGCCCGGATGAAGCCGGCAGCAGTAACAGGCCGGTTGCCAGCGTTTCCTGAGCGGAAAACCGGCACATCCTTTAGAAGGTAAATTATAAGGAGGTTAATTATGGCGACTGTGGCAAAACTCTCCCAAACGCGGCCTGAATACTCCGGTTGGAATTTCCGCCGGACCGGGGCTATTCTCAAGCGGGTGCTGCGCCAGCTATTGAAAGACCGCCGGTTCCTGGCTTTGTCTATCGCGGCTCCTTTGCTAATCATGTATTTATTGAAGGTCTTTTTTGACAGCCTGGGGAACTTTGCGCCCAGCCGCTATATAGTTCCGGCTGGGGCTTTAATAATTCATTTCATCACGTATATTCTTTGCTCAATTGTCCTCGTCCGAGAACGCAAGGCCCAAACTTTGCCCCGTATGCTGGTCAGCGGTTACCGCCGGGGCGAAATCATTGTGGGCTACCTGGCGGCTTATACTGTGCTGGCGACTATCCAGACTTTAATCGTGCTTTTCGAGCTGGCCTGGATTTTTAACCTGAATTACGACCTGGGCAAACAGCTTTCGATTTACCTGGTGAACTGGCTGCTGGCGGTTATTTCGATAGCCCTGGGCATCTTTTTGTCGAATTTCTCCGAGAACGAAGGCCAGATGCTGCCGACTATTCCTTTGATTATCCTACCCTCGGTCTTCTTATCCGGTTTTCTGATTAACGTTGATAAATTACCTCAATGGGCGCAGTGGTTAAGTTGGCTGACTCCTTTGTATTATGCCAACAATGTACTGCAAAGCTTGATTAAACCTTTGGGCAACCTCGGTAATGAATGGCCGAGCCTGGTGGGGTTACTGGTTTATGGAATTATAGTGTTGGTGCTGGCTACTTTTACTTTGAAGGAACAAGAATAAATAAAAATGCTACCTGGTTTTCGGGAAAACTAATATAAGTTGAAGGGGTAAACTACCATAACTGCGAAACCCGTATCGAATGTAAAAGGATTTTGCAGTATCGTCTTTAGCATCCACAACTAAAGCAAAAACTTTCACATCGGCTTGAGCGGCTTTAGCTAAAGCGTGTAAAAGTAGAGCCGCGCCAAGACCTCGACCACGATAACTCAGGTCAACGGCAAGTCGCCCCATTCGTGCAACAGGTAATGGATAACGCGGTAAACCTTTTGCCAAATCACTTGGAAGGTCATCCAGGAGAATTCCACCAGCGGAAAGTGTATAGAATCCAGCCACTTTATCATTAGTTTTATCAACCGCCACGAAGTATTTTGCCATATTTCGGCTTACATCCTGCGTAACCTACCTTTGGAAATAGTTGTCGAGAGCTTCTACACCGCACAAAAAAGAAGCCCGATTATGATCGGGCGACAAAACTTCAATTTCAATAAGAGGTTCCATTAGCAAGCTTTTCGAATAATCCGAGCATAAGTTTCTTTTGCGCGTAACAAGGCAGGCGTAGGTGCAGGCGGATTTAATATTTCTTCTGCTAAACTTTTCTGGTCCTCGGCGGACAAACGAATACTATTATTTTCTTCAACGGGCATTTCCGAGGCAGAAGCCACCACAGGATTATAAGACTCAACCTTATCTACCTGGGACATTTTGCCAACTTCCCACTTAAATTAATTCACTGCTACTATTGTAACAACTTAAAATTTAGCACTTATTCCAAATGTTGTCAACAAGTTTACGTCACAAACCTACTGGGAGTTCTACCTCGAACGTGGTAATTCTATAGCTATAACATAAAACTGTTATAATAAATTGAAATGATGGCTAGTAGCTAAAGGTAAATTGGAAGCGTGAAATATTAATTATTTATGGATAGTACTGAAAACAAAGATTTAATCCAGCAGCCTGACAAGCTTTCTGGCAAAAGGGCACCCAGTCTGCCGGGATTGAAGCAGCTATCGCAAGG
>JAYSYV010000122.1:0-2396 GCA_043727245.1 Chloroflexota bacterium
GGTTGAAAAGTTTCTGGGCAGGTAGCGCTACACGTCTTTAATTTGTCCTGTTATATTTTTAACTTAGAACACCGAAAGGAATAACAAATATGAAAACTAAACGCCTGGGCCGGACCGGGTTGCAAGTGAGCGAGATTTGCCTGGGGACAATGACCTTTGGCAATCAGGCCGATCAGAAAACTTCTTTCGAGATTATGGATACGGCCTGGGAAGGCGGAGTTTATTTCTTCGATACGGCTGATGTCTATCCGCTGGGGGCTACTCCCGAAATGCGGGGCAGCACCGAGGAAATCGTCGGGAAATGGATTAAAGACCATAAGCGGCGCGACCAGATAGTGCTGGCAACCAAGTGCCGGGGCGCGATGGGTGACGGACCCAACGAAAGCGGCCTGTCGCGCAAATACATAACAAAGGCTATTGATGCCAGCCTCAAGCGTCTCCAGACCGATTATATTGACCTTTATCAGGTTCATGGCCCCGACCCTGAAACCCCGATTGAGGAAACAATGGATGCCCTTGATAGTCTGGTCAAGGCCGGTAAAGTGCGTTACCTGGGTTGCAGCAATTACCAGGCTTACCAGTTGGCGAAAGCTTTGTGGGTTAGCGACAAACAGGGTCTGGCCCGGTTTGAGTCGGACCAACCTCGCTATAATATTCTCTACCGGGAAATTGAAAATGAAGTTCTGCCGCTGTGCCGCCAGGAAGGGCTGGGCGTAATCGCTTATAACCCGCTGGCGGGGGGCTTTCTGACCGGACGCTACAAGCCGGGGCAGGATGTGGAAGAAGGTACTCGCTTTTCACTCCACCAGGCCGGGAAAATGTACCAGAACCGTTACTGGAAAGAAGCTCAGTTCGAGGCGGTCGCCCAGTTAAGCTCGTTCTTTGAGGCTCGTAAGCGTTCGCTGGCTCAGGTCGCCCTGGCCTGGGTGCTGGCCCAACCCGGCATAACCTCGGCTATCCTGGGGGCGAGCCGGGCGGAACAACTCAAAGAAACTCTGGCCGCAACCGAATTGCAGCTTGAACCGGCTGAAATGGAAGCCGCCAACGAAGCCTGGTATAACCTGCCGCGTACCAAAGACCCTACGATTGCTCTTCGCTAGACATGTTTTCTTTTTGAAGTTCGCGGAAAGCGATTCGCAACTCATCAATTGAATGAAAAGCGCCGTCCTCATCCTGATACCACCAGTGGTCCCAGCCGTTGCAGGATGGCGCATTTCCTACCTTTGAACCCACCGAGTGAATTGACCCTTCATAGACACCGCACTTGATTGAACTATCGGCCCGGATGGTCGCAAAGGGAACGGTTGTAGACCCATCCTCGGCCACGCTTATAGTTTTCTGGCGGCCAGGCCGGGCATAATACAATTTTGTGCCAGGATTTAATAACCCGTTTTCGAGCAAGGCCGAAAAAGGAATGCGCGGCTGGGTCCGTTTATTTTGCATCGGGAAAACTTCAAAGTCCAGGTGAGTCTGCCGGGTGGCCTCGATGCGTTCCTGGGCCGCCCCTACATAGACCGGGTTCCGCTCTATGCCAATCCAGTTGCGGTGCAATTTCTTGGCGACCGCCCCGGTTGTGCCTGTCCCGAAGAATGGGTCAAGAATAATGTCACCAGGTAGGGTAGTGGAGAGGATGACCCGGTAGAGCAGAGCTTCCGGCTTCTGGGTATTATGGACTTTTTCGCCGTTAATTTTCAGGCGTTCGTTGCCGGTGCAAAGGGCGATTTCCCAGTCGCTTCGCATCTGTTTCTCATCGTTAATTTGCTTCATCTGCTGGTAGTTGAAAGTATATTTCTTTTGCTGCTTGTTTTTCTTGCACCACAGCAAGGTTTCGTGGGCGTTAGTGAAACGCACACCCCGGAAATTAGGCATGGGGTTCAGCTTGATAAAGACCACATCATTTAAAATCCAAAAGCCCAGGTCCATCATAATCGAGCCAACCCGGTAAATGTTGTGGTAGCTGCCGATGACCCAGATAGTGCCGGTATCCTTCAAGATACGCTGGCATTCGACCAGCCAGCGGCGGGTAAAAGTATCGTAGGCTTCAAAACTATCAAATTTGTCCCAATCGTCGTCCACCGCGTCTACCAGGGTCATGTTTGGCCGCCACAACTCATTTTGAAGCTGCAAGTTATAGGGAGGGTCGGCAAAGATAAGGTCCACCGATTTAGCGGGGAGCAGCGACATCATTTCCACACAATCGCCCTGCAATATCGAATTTAACGGTAACTGCTCCGTTTCCTCAATCTTAACGGCGGCAGCCGAACGAGCAACCATCTTTATTTCTCCGGCGGTTATAAACTGCGTTTAAGTGACTAAGTACTGCAATTCATATAAAGGGTTCGGAATTGCACCTAACCAATTTCGTACCTTACCTATGAAGAGGTGTACTAAGCCTC
>JAYSYV010000123.1:0-7398 GCA_043727245.1 Chloroflexota bacterium
ATAAGATAAGGTTCTGGCGTAGTGGGGAAGGTAATAAAGCAGCCGACAGGAAGGGTCGAAAGTTGGGCCGGGTAGGTGGCTTTATGGCGGGCTGGAGTCAGGCGCTCTTTATGGAGGATTTGGTCCATTTCTTCGGCTAACGGCCTGGGGCTAATCGTTAGCGTCGGATTAGCTTGCGCCCATAAGTCCCGAAAGCGATTATATTTGGGCCGGTTACATTCGGCACAGGGCCGGTGTCCTGCGGCCAGGGCGGTTGCTTCATCCAGAAAAAATAACTCGGTGTACTGGTTGGGGGCCATAATGGGCCGCCAGCGCCCTTTGAAATCAAGCTTGCAGATTATCCAGCGTTTGAGGGCGTAAGGCCGCAAAATCTGGTGTCCCAGACCGTGCAGACAGCCCCGGTTGCCCATCACCGTTCCCCTGTGCGGCGTAGAAAATATTTCCCCAAAAGGACTTACCCGGTTTTGCTTGCACATGATTTCCCCAGGCTCAACTTATAGTACGAAGCGTTCCAGGGCTTCAGCCACGCCGTCTTCGGCATTGGAACCGATTACCATATCGGCCCTGGCCTTGACTTCAGGCGTGGCGTTACTCATTGCCAGACCCAGCCCGGCAGTTTCAAGCATATCCAGGTCGTTGCGGCTGTCACCTATCGCCAGGGTTTCGGACAGTTCAAAACCATAATGATTGGCTAACCAGGCCAGGGCAAAGCCTTTGTTGTGGGCGGTGGGCAGCAAGTCAAACCCGTACAAATCCGGCAAGGCGCTGGTTTTCAGGTGATAACTGTAGAGATTACTGTCCAATTCGCCTTTTTCGGCCAGGCGACTCAATAGCCGGTTTTCGATATGGCCTGGCCCGACTCCCAACACCACCAGCGGGTCAACAATGGCTAAGAGTTGGTCGTGAGAACGGCGTTCGATCAGGTCGGTGCGGTCGGGCCGGTTAGCGTAATCATGTAAATAAGGGTCGGTAGCTTCGCCGTGGCCTATATAGATTCGTTCGCCATGCAAGGGACTTTGCAGGATGGCCGGACTGACTCCGGCCTCGCTGAGAAAAGCCAGGGCCGCCGCCACGAAAGCCGGGTCAAGCGGACGGTGCAGCAGCGCTTTTTCCTGGGCCGTATCGTAAATTAAAGTGCCGCTATAAAGAATCAAAGGAACCTTGATTCCCAGTTCCAGGGCGATGGCCCGCGCAGGACGATGCCTGCGTCCGGTTGCGAGGGTAATAATGCCGCCAGCGTCGGTGACAGCCCGGACAGCGGCTTTCACACGTGGGGTGATTAAACCCTGGGGGTTTAGCAGCGTGCCGTCTACGTCAAGGGCGATAAGTTTATACATGATTATTGGTATACCTGTAAGGGATGGCCTTCAAGATCGAAAAACCGTAACGCCGAGCCAGCTTGCCAGCGTGGGCCTGTAGCCGTGGTATAGACATAATAAAAGGGGTAAGGGCCGCTGGTCTTTATACCTGCATCACTCAATTTTTTAGCGAAGCCCGTCAAATTGTTGGTCTGGAAGCCAGGCAAAAAAGCGGTATCAATACCCCAGACCCGTTCTTTGCCTTCTTCCAGGCGTTGCCCACCTGGCGAGAGGGCCAGTTTTACTTCTCCGGCGGAAAAAACCGCCCCGGTGGAAATAGAGGGAACCGTTGGAGAAGCGGGCCGGGGAGTGGCCGGAAGAATAACCGGGTTTTGCTGTTGATAGTGTTCGGAGGCTTCGGTAATCGGTGGGGAATAATCGCCCTGGTTGACCAGTTTCAGACCCAGGACATCGCGGTAGAAGTTTAGCTGGGCCGGGAAATCTTCGACCGATAGCCACAGAGCCGCGATATGCGGAATATTTTCGGCGGCCAGGGCTGGTTCCACCCGGATTTCGTTAGCCTGCCAGATATTGCGTTCCGGGTCCAGGAAAAACAGTGAAGCGCCCCAGCCCTGCTCAAAAAGCCGGGTATGGGGTACTTCCTGGTCCTTTAGTCCAGCGGCAAAGTAATTCAGGTCATTATAATGCAGGTTGGGAACCAACGAAATATCCGGCTGGCCGTGGCGAGGTCTGGAACGGGTGGCCCAGGTCGCACCCCCGCTGACCAATTCCAAAGTTAACGAACCGCTATTGTAGTGGACGTGATGGCCGTCGGGTGAGTTGCTTTCGTCTAAAAATCTCAATTTGAGGGTATTTTCCAGGAAACGCGACTCGTTCACAACATCAGCCACTTTCAGGCCCAGCCAACCCAGGCGCAGCAGACCAGGGTTATTTGAAGAAATGGGACCGGACCGCCCATCCGGTTTTCCAACTTGTTTTACTCCTGATTTAGTGCCAAATATCGCCATTACTCTTGTTTAAATACAGTTAACCCTGGTTTGACCATACTAAATTTATACAGGCTACTATGTCAAAGGGCTAAATTCAAAATTAGCCGGGTTATAGTAATCGTCCAGGCGCGGCTGGTAATTTTGAAGTAGTCGTCCTTCCTGGACTAAAAGCTGATTTGCCAGTAAGCCGAACAAAACAAACCGGCGACCGTCTTTCGCGGTTTGTAATTCCATTCTGGCCCGCTCAAAATACTGGACCTTGATAGATGTGCCGTCTGCGTTGGTAACATCAAAGACCGCGCTGCGGGGGTAGCCGATCAGGGATAAACCGCCCTGACGCTGCCAGGCATCCAGGAAAAGCCCTTCCAGATTATGGCTGGTTTCAGGAAAGAATACAACATCTTTACCGATGGCATCCGGTTTTTCGGGCAAAGTGGCCGCTATGACTGGTTGACCCTGTTTATCCAGCAAGCCCTGCTCCATCATAAGCTCGGTTCCTAGTAGGCCGAACTGCACTTCATAGGGAGTGCCTTGCAGGTTGGGATGATATTCCATGCGGACTCGCTCGAAGTATTGGACCAGATAATAGAGGCCGGTGGCTTCGTTGCGTTCGTAGTACTGGCCGGTCTTAGGATAGCCCAATAATTCCAGGCCGCCTCGGCTCTCCCAGGTCTTCTTGAAAATACCCCGGACAGTGTGGCCGGTCTGGGGAAAGACCAGCATATCGGCAGTTGAGGCGGGTTGAGCCAGCACCGGGTGTTTAGGGTAATTCTTGTAAGCATCGTAAAAAGGCTGCTTGGGTATGAATTTGGTCTGGGAGGTAATATCCCCCAGGTACTTGTAAGTTTGCGGCTCGGTCGTCATCAGGCCATAGTGTTCTTCCGACCAATCGTGCAGCATGTGCAAGACCACCATCGTGATATAAGGTTGCGCTCCCAGCCAATCCCAGGCTATTTTAAGCAGGTTGGCCTGGCTGGTGGGGTCGGATTCGACTCCCATTTCGGTAATCCATATCGGTTTAGCGCCTTCGCCACGGGTAATCATGGTCTGGCGGACCATTTCGACTGTTTTTTGCGAAATAGGGGTATAGTTGCCGTCCTGGCCCTTTTCGCCATCCAGATTATAGGGATGAAGTGAAATTGCATCCCAGTAATAGAAGGGTTTGGTGTTGGTTCTCTGAGCCTCGCTCTCCACACAGCCGTACATTCCAACGAGGTAATTAAACCCAACCAGGGTATTAAAGGCCACCAGGATGGTTGGGTCGGCTTTTTTCACGCCTTTATAAAATTGTTGCAGCCAGTTACCAAAGCGGCAGATTTCCCGCCCGGCATTGGGCCACTGTTCCGGCTCGTTCCAAAATTCCCACTTGCGTATAAAAGGATAGCGCCGGGCCAGGGTTTCGCCTACAGCTTGCATATGGTCCAGGTACGCCTCATTGAAACCACAATCAACATCTCTTTTGGAGCAAACTTCGGGATTACTGCTGGCCCAGACTGGTACAGTTATAAATTCAGCGACCACCTCGAAACCTTCATCAGCCAGGTGGTTGAGCAAACGGTCGTTGAGTTGCCAATCGAAGTTACCGAGGGACGGCTCGATAACTTTCCACTCGACCGGGATACGCACAACCCCGACTTTTAATTGTTTGAAGTTGGAAATAAAAGTTTCGAGGTGCATATCCAGCCACCAGGGATGGGTAGATATACCAAATTTGTGGCTGGAAGCGCCAGTTGGCAAATTGGCCGAAAAGAAATTCTGGGGTAGTTTAGCATCATCGGCGGCAGAAGCGGGCAATGCCGCCTGTAGTTGAATAAGCAGTAAATGACTTGTAAATAACAGAATCAGGGTGAAATTAGACCTGCGCCGCAGGAAGGTTGGCTGCATTTAGATTTAGCTTCCTTATATGGAATATGCCTGGCAAAAGGCACTTGAACATCAGGCTCTTTCACCTTTTAGAAAAGGCATTAATCTAATTATAGCAGAATTTAATTTAATTTTTAATGCTTTGCTCTGACGAGATATTTTCCGCACTGCGGGCAGATAGACCTGCCGCTATCTAAAGTCAGGCCGCATTTAAGGCACATGTGGCGCATGCCACCGAATATCTGAGTCTTTGCCCGGCCAAAGAACATTGTCGAAGCCGATAAACCACCGAAAAGCGCCATTATAATTATCAGTTCCATTGTCTTCACTCAACCCTGTTTGCTAATAGTTCCCTTAATATTCTGAGGTACTAAAAGCAAAACCTGGGCCAGGAAAGTTAAATTAGACCAATTCCAAGACTTTTGGCGATAAGTCTTTCTGGCTTACTTCCTGCTCAGGTGGCAACAGTTCGAGTTTCCGGTTGTCGGCATAGATTTGCCGCAGATAGAAAATCAGCAGGTAGATAAAGACCGCGATGGTTACATAAGATAGCGCGTCGGGTAGCCACTGCCAGTTAAGTTGCAAGAAGGAATGCCACAGGTAGAAAGTGTTGGGTATCTGGTTGGAGCGGTAGGTCGGTAAGGGGGTTATCACTACCTGGTAGAGCGATACCAGGCTGACCAATAAGTAGGCCAGGCTGGATCGGCGATTATATAACACGGCCAGCGCCAGGAAAGGCAGAGCGTAATAAGTGTAGCGTTCGTGCATTTTAATCGCAAAAGTGAAGCTGACCATGACCGTAAGAGCCAGGGCCAGGGTGGTGGTAGCCTCGGAAGAAGCTTTGTACCAGCTAATTCCGGCCAGCAAAAGATAAATAAGGGCGATTATGGCAAAGCCGATGATTATTACTTCAAGAGAATGGTTTTCGGCGAAATTAGCCAGGTAGGAAAAATTGTAAGCCCGTAGCAGGAAGAAATCCATCTTATCGCCGGCCAACTCGTTACGCGACCAGTAGTTGTTCAGGAAACTGTTCCAATCGAAGCCAAACGCCGGGAGGGCCAGGGCCAACACTACCAGGCTGGCAATGGCGCTTCCCAGGGCGGCCCGTTTGAAGCCGCTCTTTTTAACCAGTAGCAAACTCAGCAGGGGGACGGCGAAGATGGCCTGGGGTTTTATTAACAGGGCGCAAGCCAGGCAAACAGCAGCCAGGATTGGTCTATCGCTGTAAATTGCCACAAAAGCCGCCATCAGCAAGACGGTCGGGAAAATATCCATCTGGCCCCAGATAGCCGGGTTGTAAATCAGAGCGATATTAAAGCCAAACATTACCAGGGCTGCGCCACGCTGTTTAGGGCTAAAGTTGTATTCCTTGCGCCGGGACATTTTCCAGATAAAAATCGCTATGATAGGCAGACCAAGCGAGAAAAAGCCCTTCATAAAGGCGGATTGCCCCACGAAGCCCCAGGTATAGGCCGCAACGCTGTACACGTAGAATAGATAGGGGGCCAGGGGCGGATAATCAAGGTAGGTACACTTGTTGTAGGCGTTAATCGGGCCGTTGGTATGCAGGCAATCTACCCAGTTATTATAAAACCATAAATCGCTGGAAAAGGAAAAGCCATACAGGAAAAAGCCGCTTACACCGATCAACCCTAAAAGCAGCGGCCACAATTCAGCCGGTCGCCGCCAGCTTAACTTTATAAAAGGCAGTCGCGTGCGCTGCCACCAAAAGCTGCTGAACAACACAGTCAGGGCGCAGCCCAGGGCTATCCAGCTAAAATAGCGGTTATATTGGGACAGGCTGCCCACCACAAAAGCCATTGGAGTCAGGAGTAACAGCAGTTCCCACCATACCAGACCGACCTGGGCCGCCCACAATACTATTCCAAGACCCAGGATAAATGCGGCAGGCAGATAGGGGTCCGGCCAGAGGTATTGCTGGTAGGGATTGCCATTTTGCTTGATGCTATAGCTGCGGAGGCGCACTCCACGTTCGCCGGGCTGACCGTCCAGGGTAAAAGGGTTGCTTTTTATTTGGACACCCAGCCCTTTTTTGTTTTCATCGGGGGGAATAATTACCTGATACCGGTTAAACCCTGGTTGGGCCGGGTCGAAGGCTAGCACCGCCAACGAACTTAAAAATTTATCATTCTCGTCCAGCAGCACCAGGTCCACCCTGGCTGGAGGAGCCAGGTCGGGCCGGTCCAACGCCATTTCGAGGGTCAAATAGAATGGGTTAATTCTTTGGACCTGGGGTAAGCGAAGGGTAGTTATTTGGGGTAGATTTGGACCGGACATGTTTGGCAGGGGCTGGGTCCAGACGTAATAACCCTCGCTGTCGGTCGGGAAAAGTCTAGTTTGTTCTACCGGGTAAACGTTAAAAAAGACGCTGGTTTTTTTGACTTCCTCAACCCCTCGCCCAAACGAAGGCATGCGGTACATAGTCAACATCAAAATGGCAAAGGCAATTAGCCCGACTAATAAGTAGGGCAGAGGCTTCCATAGCCTCAAGCTCGAAAGCTTTAGTGAGAACGCGTGCTGCATCGTTTTAGTATTAATCTTTACTGATGGAATATGAACCCACAAAAGCCAGATAAAGTTATTTTAGCATATGTTAAGCTTTTTTACCAACTGCCACAATAGCGAGATTTAACGAGCTATTTAGCCTGACAAAACCATTGTCAACATTGCGCCAGGTCGGCCAAACCAGTGGCGCGAGGCTACTTTATGGAAATCAATATCGCTGAATCTTATCACACCTGTTTGATTTGTCAGTAGAAATCAGGTAGATATTGTCTATACAAAGTTATGAACAAAGCTACAGCCACCTGGGTTCTGCTATTAGTCGAAAACCTTATGAGGTATTTTCTTTCAAGTTGTGAAATATTGTATTAAAGGTCTAAAACTTACCAGTGTCGTAATTAGTTTTAGTTCGATAAGTGTAATTTGGTTAGAAGTAATAGCTTGTTTGTTACACCATTAATTTATGGAAAACCTCAAGTAATTACCGGTGTAGCTTTCCCTGACATACCGGAACCAGGTGTCACCAATACATTCGGGAGATAAAACATAAAATTATGCCAGATAAAATTACTATTGAAAATCGGGAAGAACTTATCTATCTTTTGTCTCAAGCCGCCGAGCTTGAACATGGCCTGTTGTCCAGCTATCTTTTCGCTTCTTTTAGTTTGAAAGGCTCAATTGAGGAAGGCTTAACCGAAGAGGAA
>JAYSYV010000124.1:0-2392 GCA_043727245.1 Chloroflexota bacterium
GGGTATCGCTGGTACCCTGGCCGGTCAAGGCGGCCTCGCCACCGCCAATGGCGGCTGGTAGGGCCGGGGTTTCGCCGTTCTTGCCCAATGCCCCAAAATTGACACCGGTTGATTTGTCAGCACCCAGCCCAAAGTTACTGCCTTCGACCCATTTGTTACCCATGCTACTGCCCAGACCGGCTGTGTGAGAGTTGTAGACACCGCCCAGGTTGCCCAACTGGCGGCCTTCTTGAGCCGGGCTAAAGGCATCGCTGGCCGAAAGTTTTCCGAAGCCAGGATTGACGGGATGCCCTGCCATCACGCCCACCGGTACGGCAACGCGTACGCCTTCACCCAGCATTTGCATACCCTGGCCGGTGGCTTCACTCTTGCGCTGGGACCGTTTGCGGGCATCATCTGAGGCCAATGTGGCGATAAAGCTCCAGGCCGCCAGCACCGCGTTAATCATACCCTTGATAATGGAAAGTTTGAGGGCCAGGCCAACCGCCACACTGGCGATAGTGGTCAGCACCGCGCCTAACGGCGGAAAGAAAATGCTCAACGGCAAAGCCAGCAAGCCGCTAATTGTGGCGATAATCCCCATCAAATCGCGGACAGGCTTGATAACCATCTCACCGATGAACTTCAAAAAGACGAAAATGCCCGACAGCACGCTGCCGCCCATAAGTTTGTTACGCCAGATACTCTTTAGCCCGGCCCAATCCATCATAAGCCGGGTTTTGGTATCTTTGATGACCGCCCAGGGACCGAATTCAAGCTTAGTCTCGCTGGCATAACCCCCAGTACCGGCTACTTGACTGGTAGTGAAGGAAAGCAAGCCCAGGGTTGCGGCGGAAGCAATACCCATTCCAATCTTCTTGGCAATATACTTGGTGAGACTTTCGCCACGGTTTTCTTTTTCCGTTACATGTTTTTGACGGGCGGATAACTCGTTGCGATACCCCCGGCTTTTCAGGGCGATGGCGGCAGCTTCTTCATTTTTGACTTCTGCCCTGGCCGCTCTACCGGCCAGAATGCCGTAGAAAGCGGTCCATTCGTTGTTGGAGAATTCTTTTTTAGTCTTTTTGTTATCCAGGGCTCCGTACTCAAAGTCGGCAACTTTATATTCCAGGCTAACCGCGTCGTAATCTTGCTCGACTATTTCCTGTTTGGGATCAATGTAGCTTTTGTATTCCTGGCCCTTTTGCAGCCATTCGCCCGCCGCCGGGCTGGCGTTCTGCGAGACATTCTTTTTCTGCTCGTTCTGGCTCAATTGCAGGGAGGATTTTTCGCGGGACGCGTTTAGCTTTTTAATCTGTTTGGCTGCGCCTTTTTCACTGGCATTTAATTTGGCGAGTTCAGTGTCAAATCCCTTGATTTCCTGGCGGGAGGCAGCGGTTTTCTGGCTGTAGCTGCCTGCTTTTTCCTTTAAGTAACCGAAGTCGGCTGCCATCCACTGCGACATCTGCTCAATTTGATGACGGTATTTGGTGGTCTTGCGAAGGTGTTCGCCGGTCTTAACCCGCAGAGCGGTAATATCATCCAACAGGGCTTTACAACTGGCCTGGTTCCTGACCGGCGCATCGTAGACGACTTTGCCGCGCATCCCCTCTGGTAATGTGCTGCTTTTGCCTGCGGATTTTGTACCGGCTGCCATCATTTCACCGGCTCTAGCGGTGGAAGGTTGCTGGAAACCGTATTGAACCGGTCCTCGCAGCTCATCTGGCAGTTTGGAAGAGTCTCCAAAAGATTTTATTCCAGCCTTGACCTGTGCGTTCATTGTAGGGTCGCGCTGTATGGAAGGAGTGGTAGGAGTGGAAATTAATGACCCGGTGTCGACCGGACTGCGTTGAGAGTGCTGGGCTACCGGTTTATGACCGGATTTAGCCAGCATACGCAAAACAGCCTGGTTGCCCATCGAACGCTGTAAGGCCAAAATGCGGGCAGGTGTCAGGGCTTGTGACTCATAGCCTGATTTTAAATCTACGACCAGATCAACCTCTGACCCGGCTTGCTCCTGCGAGTTTGAAGAACGGTCAGTATCGTTGATTCGTCCGGTTCGATTTACCAATTCACGATTTGCAGCCATATATTTCCCGGTGAATAAATTTAATAATGTATTTAGCGAAAAGCCGTTACAAACAATAAATGCAAAACAAAATTGTTTATTATTAATAGTAACACTCTAAACTAGAAATGTAGTAATTGTCAATAGTGTTTTTGGGCTATGGAAGGGGGAGTCCAAAGTCTACAAAGTAGGTAAAGGTCTTAACTCCATTACTTATATCTTTTTTATATATAACTAGATAAAACGGATATTGGACATATTAGAAGAACTGCGGTAGTTATGCGAAATGTTATGTCAATTGAACAAAAAATGAAATCTAATATTCAATGGCGTAATGAAATAATT
>JAYSYV010000125.1:0-2390 GCA_043727245.1 Chloroflexota bacterium
CGCAATCTTTCTAATGTGAAATCGCAAATTTTCCGGGCTAAAGAAAGCTTGCGGCAGACTTTATTGATGCCTCAAAATTCTTCTCAAAAGCATTCGCAGGTAGTCGGATTAAAGGTTTAGCCAGACATTTTTTTCTTATAACCCTTAATTTTGCTTGATTAGTGCAGTAAATAGCCTATTCCTGGCGGCCTGTGGAACTGAAACAACTCCTCTGCCAGTTTACGAGTCTGTTTCCAGTGGCCAGATCACTTCTGCTCAAACAACCAGCGCTAAGACCGCTTTTACAGTAACCCCGCAAACAGCCACTACCACCAGCATCACTCCCGCTACCACCTTGTCATCGGCAACTCCAAACCTAACCGGAGTGAGTGCGCTTATTGAGAACATTACAATGGATGGAACCAGCGGGAAGAAAGATGGGCAATTGGTCTACTCCTTTATAGGCCAGTTTCCTTCACAACTGAACCCTTATTCCGGGGGCCAGGTTGTGGGAGGTACTCTGGTACGCCTCCCTTACAAATTCGATCCAGAAGCTGCCAGAAAGTTGCTGGAAGAGGCCGGTTGGAAGGTTGGCGCGGACGGTAGCCGTCTCAAAGCAGGTAAAAAGTTGAGCTTTACTTTATCCAGCACAACCAGCCCAGTTCGCGTTTCAACCGCTGAAGTTATTATCAGTTACTGGAAGAACGTTGGTATCGAAGCCAACTTCCGGGGTTACACCAGCAGTGTGCTTTTCGACTCATGGGATAACGATGGTATTTTGGCCCGTGGTAAGTTTGATATGGCTATGTACGCCCAGGTTGGCGATATAGACCCAGGTCTAAGCTATGTTGGCTACCACTCGTCGCAAATTCCGACCGATGCCAACAAAGGCAGCGGTGGTAACAATGCCCAAATCAATAACAAGCAGCTTGATCAGGTTTTGGACGCTCAGCGAGCTACAGCCAATCAGGGCAAGCGCATCGAATTATTCAAGCAGTTCCAAAAGATTCTGTATGACAATGTTTACGAAGCTCCCCTTTTCAGTCGCGTAAACAACTATGTGGTTAGCAACAAAGTCATAAACTTCAAAGCTAACCCAACCAGTGATACTAACTGGTGGAATTCGGTTGAGC
This sequence comes from Chloroflexota bacterium, assembly GCA_043727245.1. Taxonomy (GTDB): domain Bacteria; phylum Chloroflexota; class Chloroflexia; order Chloroheliales; family Chloroheliaceae; genus 54-19. The sequence continues at coordinate 1,113 of JAYSYV010000125.1, forward strand.
TTTGGCTCGCCTGAGATTACACAATTCTGGTAACTACAAAAATGAAAATAACTCCGGCATAGGTTAATAATAAAGCCTGGGTGGAGGGTTTGGGGCTGTGAGCCTGGGGTAAAATATCTGAACCGGCAATATAAAATAGAAAACCGGCAAAGAAGCCCAGGTAAAGTACCTGGAACTGAACTGGAAAATTAAATGCAAAAGTTGAGAGAACCCCTACAACTGGAGCCAATGCATCCACTAACAACAGAATAAGCGAGCGTTTGATTGAATTGTTGTTCACTAACATCAAGCCAGTAGTGTTCAACCCATCGGCGAAATCATGCGAAATCACCGCGATTGCTACTATTAACCCCAGCTTATTATCTACTTGAAAACTCAGGCCGATACCTACTCCATCCATAAAACTATGCCCGCTTAAAGCCAGGGCTGAAAGTATTCCAACATTTGGATGCTTATGCTCAGCGTAGTTTCCCTCATGACAGGAATGAATCAAAACGAGTTTTTCGATAGTATGAAAAAGGAGAAACCCTGCTACCAGGGCCACCATTGGCTCAATGGCGGGAGAATGACCTCGTTCCACCAGTTCCACAATTTCCGGCAAAATCTCAAGAGCCGCCACCCCTAGCAGCACTCCGCCCGTAAACCCCATTAAAAGAGACACCCGGTTTTTGAAGCGCAGGGTGATCAAGCCCCCTAAAGTTGTGGAAGAAAATGCGACTAGCGCCACTAAAATTTGTGTCACTTTTATTACACTCCAGTTATATTATTTTTATTGATAGCCTAAGTACAGCTACCCATAAGTGGGGTATGAAATTGTCAGGTCTAATTCCGTCCCTTATTAACGTGTAGCTGTACTTAGGACCTAGTTACAGTCGTTCTAATAATTTTGAACCGTTAATGAAAGACAATTTTTACGGTTAGCCCATTAGTGACAAATTAAAGTCTAAACGTGATTGTCAAATGGGTTGCGAACTTATAAGAGTAGGTTTTACGGATTTGAAACAGTTCCTGAAAGCTATTTGATAGTCTTGTCTTAATCAGTAGGGCGCTAAGAGTAAGATGACCAAACCTGCCAATTTCCCGGCAAGTCCTGGGTAATTTACACTTCAAATTTCCGGCGGTTTCGCTTGACAACAATTTCAAATCCATCAGTTGTCACTAATACTGCTAGCCTAATTTCAGCCCCGAATATGAACGGTCTCAAGGCCGGGGAGTTTACCATAATTTTACCGGCTTTAACCCTCTTATACACCTAACAAACGTAAGGTAAAAAGGTGA
>JAYSYV010000126.1:0-2389 GCA_043727245.1 Chloroflexota bacterium
GTCAAACGAGCCTTACAAAGCCGGGCTTTCATCATTACCGACCGGATGGGGCAACTTCGCCTGGATGGTTACCTGGATGTTGAGAGATTTATTTTCCAACCCGGCCGCCTTTTTGCCCAATTCCTTTTCGGACCGGGACGCCAGACAGCACTGCTTTCCACCAGAGCCGTTCAATATGACCCCTACCGCCAGAAATGGGAGAAACGCCTGGCTCGCTATCTCAGCTGGCAATGGCGGATTCAGGCCCGGCACGGCGATTACGCCAGGCCCTACCGGGTAGCTACCTTACTCGAAGCAGTAGGAGAAGAGCTAAACCCTCGCCGGGCTTCTGCAACTCGGGAACGCCTGGAAAAAGCTCTTGACACTCTGGAGAAAGATGACGTTATTTCCGCCTGGCGTTATGACCGCTGGGACGAAGATATAGCGGAATTACGGGGCTGGTGGTTACCCTGGCAACAGGCTACTGTGTTACTTGAACCGCCTGAAATTATTCGAGAAACTTACAAAACACTTGACCGCCACAAAAGTAAAGAAATACCCAGTAACCGGCTGCGTCATCAATTGGCTGCCCCTATACAGTCCGGTCCAGCAAACGACGAAAACTTGCTGGCCGAAAAGGTAAAACAACAGCGCAAGAAATTAGGCTTATCACAGGCAGAAGCAGCCCACCAATTAGGAGTAGTTCAAAGTTCTCTCAGTCGGCTTGAGCGAGGAATTGTAACGCCGACACCTGAGCTTCTAAAGCGGGTAGAAGAATGGCTAGACAAGTAGTTAGTTAGTTACTTCGTGCCCTGTATTGAAACCGGTCAGATTGCATGCATATTTTTCGGTGAAAATTGATTGTCAATAACCTCTTTAGCCTTGTTTCGTTCTAATCTAATAGCCTTTACCTTACCCTCCCCTTGCATAATTACCGATTATGCACGAAATGGATGATTATCTCTGCCAACAGCTTAAACCTATGGTTACAGTGTAATCAGCGACTTTTCATGCATAAACACTAAATTATGCATGAATTGGATGATTATCTCTGCCAGCGTGATGGTTGTTTACCCTGGTTCAATAATCTCACTGATAAACCTACAACTATATTTGCTTTGAGAACTGGATTTTACTACTGCTTAACAGTTATCTTATCCACAATTTACTATAAATAACTGCAAACGTGCATAATTTAGTAGTTATGCACGCATTGGATGATTATCTCTGCCCAACCTACGCATAACCCTTATTAAACTCACTCAATGGTGGATTATGTCTGCCTGAAAGGGGGGTTATCCATGCCTCAAAGGATGGTTATCCATGCCAGGAATCATTTTTTTAGGTTCAATTTTAGCATTATGCACGCCTAATTATATTAATCATGTTAACCATAATAATATTCTCTTGCATAAAAAAGGCATTGTTTATAATGTTCCTAGATTTCTAGCTCTCTTAGGAATGTTCTCTATTTAAAATGACTTATAACTGAAGTGAGATTGAATATGCCTGGCGACCTTAAACACTTGAAAACTGGCCAAGAGAAGAATACCTCTTATTCTCAAGGCAGTAAACAACCGGCTCAAACAGAAGATAAAGATGTAACCGGCACAGAGCAGAGCGTCTTGCTACCGCCTTTTCCACTACTACTAGAGTGGCTGAAGTATTACCACGCACAGACCGGTAGTTGGCCGGAACCTGAGGCAAATAACAACCTATTAACCGTACACCATAATTCTAATCTTGCTTCCACTCTACACGCAGAAAAACCCTTTCTAACGCTTCTTCCTCACAAAACCAAAAATAGAAGCGCAGCAATAATCTTTGCAAATGCTAGTACCTACGATTTCAAGGTATCCTTATATTACCGAGTCGCACTTGATCTGGTTGAAGAAAATCATATCTCTACAACCGGACCTGTCAGGGAGGAGATAGTTCTAACATTGGCATCGCTGCTGGCCTGGTGTTGCTACCCTTCTTTTACTGCTGAATATAAAGATAAAGGCTTTGGAATGGGTATGTATCTGCCCTTGGGCCAGTGGAGTAAAGAACTGAGGATGCGGAAAGCAACCCTGGGCAACTGCCTGAAAGAGCTAGAGGAGGCCGGACTTATAGAAATCTGTGTGCCTACTACAAACGCCACGAAAGCGGTTAAGCGTTTCTACCGGCTGGCAGTACCCATACACCAGCTATTGCCTATTTTTGATCCTAATGAAACCACTGGCGCTACAATAGCGGAAACTACACAGGGTGAAAGCTTGCAGTCTTATAATGACCCGGAACCACTAATTAGCCAGCCGGAACCAGATATGGAGTTCCCATCTGCCGGAACTGAACCCATGATCATGCCTTCTCAGATTAATAATTATAAACATATAAAATCAAAAACAATAGAGCATGAACATGGTGC
>JAYSYV010000127.1:0-7377 GCA_043727245.1 Chloroflexota bacterium
ACGGTTTTTTTACCCCATGTAGTTTCCAAAGTTTTGCCCCGGCTTTCCAGGAAATTCTAAACCCAATTTTAACTTGTGCCTACAATAAAGCTGACACAGGTCGTAGTGCTGCCGCCGATATTCAGGGTGGCGAAAGTTTTCGCGCCTTCCACCTGGTAATCCCCGGCTGTACCCGTTACTTGTTTATAAGCGTCCAGAACCATGCGTACTCCGGTGGCCCCGACCGGATGACCTGACCCGATCAGGCCGCCACTGGGGTTAATGGGCAGAGTGCCGCCCGGTTCTATAACGCCGTTTTCGATAGCCTGCCAGCTCTGGCCCGGCCCGGTAATCCCGAAATGGTCAATCGCCATATATTCGGTGGTGGTGAAGCAATCGTGAGTTTCGATGCCGTCAAGCGCGTTCACTCCGCCGATAGCGGCCCGGCGGAACGCATCGGTGATAGCCAGCCGAACGTGTGGAAAGATATAGGGCTGGTCGCGGCTGGCGGTCAGCTTGGTTTCCAGGAGCATGGGTGCGGTGCGGTGGCCCCAGCCTTTAATCAGCGGGATACTTTCAAAAAGGATACAACTCCGGGCGGCGTAAGTGCGGGCGTATTTTTCCGAGGCAAGGAAGATGGCCGCCGCACCATCGGTAATTTGACCACAATCCTGCTTACGCAAGCGGCCTTCGATTAGCGGGTTATGGGCATCATCAGGCTGAAAGCTCTCGTCCGTAAAACTCCACTTGCGGGTCTGGGCATTAGGGTTACGCCGGGCGTTGCTGAAGTTAATCTCGGCGATACGGGCCAGGTGTTCGTACTTAAGGCCGTAACGCCGGTCGTACTCGTCGCCAATCTGGCTAAACAGGTAGGGCCAGGGAAAGCGAGCTTCTTGTGCCTCACGTCCGGCCCAGGCCGCTGCGCCCAGGTAAGCCGCCGCCTGCTGGCCCGGCACATTCCGCATCTGTTCCAGACCGACCACACAGGCCAAATCGTAGCGGCCCGCCTCGATTTCGGCACTCGCAGCCAGGACCGCGATGCTGCCCGAAGCGCAAGCCGCCTCGTGGCGTGAGGCTGGTAGAGCCGCGAAGGCCGGGTCAAGGGAAGCAAAAAACCCGCCCAACTGACCCTGACCGCAGAACAGTTCACCTGCGAAGTTACCAACATGGGCTGTTTCGATTTCGGACGGTTGAATAGAGGTCGCTTCCAGAGCGCCATGCACCGCCGAACCCATCATATCAAACAAAGTTTGCCCGGCACGTTCCCAGTTAAAGGCAAAATCGGTCTGGAAGCCACCCAACACGTAGACCGGCGGTGGTGTCATCAGGCAGTTACCTCCTCGCTGGCGGCTTTCTCTTTGACCTGTTCACGCAGACTGCCTTTCAGCAACTTGCCAACCGGGTTACGAGGCAGGCTTGCCATCACTATCAGGTGTTCCGGCAGCTTGAAAACGGCGATTTTCTTCTCTTTGAGAAAAGTCACCAGTTCGGCCAGGCTGATTTCCTGGTCCGGGCGAGGCACTACACAGGCGCAAACCCTTTCGCCCATTACCTTATCAGGATAGCCAATTACAGCTACCTCGGCGATTTTAGGATGGCCCTGTATATGGTTTTCGACTTCTTCCGGTGAGATATTCTGGCCGCCCCGGATAATAATATCTTTAGAACGCCCCACGTAGCGATAGAAACGCAAATCCTCACCCTCGCCGCTTAACTCGAACATATCGCCGGTATGAAAGTAACCCTGCTCGTCAAAAGCTCGCTGGTTCAGGTCGGGCGCTTTGTAATAGCCGGTCATGACCGCCGCACCTTTAATCAAAAGTTCGCCCGCCTGCCCGGCCTGGCTAATATCTTCCCCGGTGGTGAGGTCAACCAGGCGAGTTTGTAACGACTTCGATACGCGGGCAGTCCAATCATAGCCGGAAGCGCCAAAGCGCGGAAAATAGAGCGCCCGGTGTTCGGGGTCGGGAATTTCGTTGGGACCGCTGACCAATGTCGCGCCCTCGTTGGAGCCAAAGAAATTTAGCACAAAGATGCCGTGGTCTTCCTGCCAGGTCTTGACCATCCAGGGCGAAAGCGGAGCCGACCCGGAGCCAATCGTTTTAATCGAACTGAAATCAGCCTTTTCAAGCAGAGCCTTGTTCTGCAAAAGCATGTTTAACAGGGCCGGTGGAGTAACGGTATAGTTAATCCGCTCGACCGCGATTTGCTGTAGGAAAACCATCAGATTCAAGGGCTGATGCTGGACCAGCTTGCCGCCGGTCAGGAGCCAGGGAACTAGCATGCCACCGATACCGGCCATATTGACCAGCGGGAAGGGATTCAGGACATGGCAGCCCGGCGTAAGTTCGGCGGCATCAACCGTACCGTAGGCCGGGACCAGCCAATCGTTGTGGCTGCGAGGCACTCCTTTAGGGCGGCCCTCCGTGCCTGAAGTCCAGCAAATCGTCACAATATCGTTAGCGTTGATTGAGTTAGCCTTGAGATAATTAGCCAGAATCAGGGTGTCGTGCGGCTCGGCCATCAGGCGGTCCAGGCCCACCACTTTTTCAGGCAAATTCTCGCCCCAGGCCAATACCTGACGCAGCGAGGGCAAAGAAGGCTGCAAGTTGACGGCCATTTCGGCATGGTTATGCTTGCCAATCCGGGTGGCAGTCAGAAAAACTTTCGCTTCCACGAAATTGACCAATTGCTCGATTTCGTACTCGCGGTACTGCACCGGAAAGGGGCTGACAATCACTCCAAGCCGGCTGGCCGCCAGGTAGACCGCTATTAATTCGATTATGTTGGGCAATTGGACCGCGATAACATCATCTTTTTCCAAACCGCTTTCCAACAGCCGCACCGACAGCCTATCAACGGCCTGGTCCAATTCGGCCCAGGTCAGGCGGCGGGCCGGACCGTCCGTAAATTCGGCCCGGTTGGATGGATCAACGACCGCGATGGTGTCAGGGTGGTCCTTGACACTCTGGCGCAATAAATCATCCAGGGTGGTCGTACCCCACCAACCTTTGCCGGTATACTCCTCGATTCGCTCCGCAGGACATAAAATCATCTTAGTCACTTCCTTGTAAATACTAAGGTGGTTAAATTAACTTACTCCGTTAGCCTGAGTTAGTGGCAAAGCCCGAGCTACGCCCCCGGCAAATTTTCGCCCGGAACCCAGCAAGCGTGGAAACCGAGCGGCACGCGCTGGGGAATGCGGACCCGCGCCACCGGTTCCCCCAGCATATCCCTGGCATCAATAATCAAAAGTTCCGAGGTATCAAGCTCGGTATCGTATACAAAGCTCAACAGATAGCCATCGTCTTCGGTGGTAGCTCCCTGGCGCGGAGCAAAAGGGGCTTCGCTACCGTAGCGGCCTGGCCCAAAGCGGTGCTGCTGGGATTGCCCGGTAGTGGTATCGTACTTGACGATGCCATCAAATAGAAGGGTCGGGTCCGGGGCAATATGAACGTTGTAGGCGTAACGGGAAGGCCGCCCCAGGTAATTCATATTGAGAGTCGGGAATTCGGTATTGTCGTCGTCCATGTAGCCTTCTTTGACCGCCCCGGTCCGCAGGTTGAACCGCCAGGAATATAGCCGGGCATCCAGCCGCAAAAACTGCAACATACGGGCCAGTTCACCCTCGCCACGGTCGGCTGGTTCGGGGTTCACCACTTTGCAACCTATTAGCACCACTTCGTCGCCTTCTTCCCAGGCGTTAATAGTGTGGTACATGTAGCAAGGTTCGGCCTCAAACCAGCGAATGCTATCACTGGCCCCGTAACGGGGAATAATGCCGAAGCGGCTGGGTATAGCGCGGTGAAATTTAACCTTGTTACGGCCCCGTTTGAGGGCTTCCTGGTCCGCAAAAAGCGGCAGGTCAAGCAGAATGGAGTAATGCTCGGTAATCGCCATATCATGAGGCGACCGGGGACCGGGCAGGTCAATCGGGACCATGTGGGAAATTTCGCCGCTGGCCGAAACCACTCCGTAAGTCATGTAGGGCGGACGCGGGCCGTAATCGAAGAAGAAAAGCTCGCCACTTTTCTCGTCCACTTTGGCGTGGGCCGAAACATTGTTGAGTAGCTTGCCGTTGAAATTTTCAATGCCGAGGGTTTCCAGGGTACAAGGGTCCACCCGGTAGGGTTTGCCCGAAATGTACCAGAGGGACAAAAGCTGTTTATTATGATAAATCAGGTCGGTGTTAGCCGAGTCTTTGAGAGGCATATCCGGTGGATTGCTCGACATGGGTTCCAGCAATCCGGTCCATAAAGCAGTTCCGGCAGCGGTTTCGCGCTGGAAAGCCCCGGTGCGGACCCAGCGGTTGCGGTAACTAATTTTACCATCGCGGATATGGACCGCGTGGAGCATTCCATCGCCGTCAAACCAGTGATAGCGGCCTCCGGTTGGAAATTGAGAATTTGGCCCGTTGCGGACGTATACGCCGTTGAGGTCTTTGGGAATCTCGCCGATAATTTCCATCTGGTCGGCCTCGATTTCGGTATTCACCGGGGCGTAGCCGCCAAGCAAGTAGGGATTAACAGTTTGAATCATAGTTGTCATAAAAAATTACCTCCTTGTAATTTCAGGCAGTCGTGGCGATAGGGTCAATCAGGGTATCAACCGGGCCGAGCCAGGGATTGGGCTGCTGTTCTTCGGCCACGGCCTGGGCATACTCACGGCGCAAGCTTGCAATAAGGTCCGCCGCCGGGGTGATAGCGGTTATCGAATTAAGACCCTGCCCTGCCGCCCAGATGTCTTTCCAGGCTTTCATAGCATTCTGGGGGTCATCGAAGTCTATTTTGTCTTTGGGTTTCAGGTTATCCGGGTCCAGGCCCATCCGGCGGATACTCGGCTTAAGCATATTGGCTGGTACACCAGTGAAGGCATTAGTCAGAATAATATCTTCCAGGGAAGAATCGACTAGCATCTGGCGGTATTCCTGGCTTGCCATGCTCTCATGGGTGGCGATAAAACGCGTACCCATATAGGCTAAATCGGCTCCTAAAACCTGGGCCGCCCTGATGCCCCGGCCAGTTGATACGCCCCCCGCTACCACCACGATACCGTCCCAAAAAGCTCGCACCGCATCTACAAAGGCAAAACTGCTGACCATCCCGGTATGCCCACCGGCCCCAGCGCTGACCAGAATCAGGCCATCAACCCCGGTCCGAGCGGCTTTGGCGGCAAAACTGACCGAGTTTACGTCCGCCAGCACCAGGCCACCATAGCTATGGACCACTTCGACCACTGCCGCCGGACTGCCCAGGGCCGTGATAACTATCGGTGCGCGGTATTTTACCAGCAGGTCAAGCTCATCGCGCAGCCGCAGGTAAGAACGGTGGACCGCGATATTGGCCGCCCAGGGCGCAATAGGCCGGGTCGGGTGCAGGGCTTGAACGACAGACAGTTCGGTTGTTACCCGGTCCAGCCAGCTATCCAGGATTTCCAGGGTGCGGGCGTTCGGGGCCGGAAAGGAGCCAATTACCCCGGCCTGGCAGGTCGCGATTACTAAATCCGGTCCGGAAACCAAAAACATGGGCGCGGCTATCAGTGGCAGGGTGGTCTGATTTAGGATATACGCGGGCAATCTATTCTTCATAATATCAAGTTACCTGGAATATAGCGTAATTTATTGACCGACCGGTCGGTCGAATAATTTAATTGTAGCATTAGCGGTTTTTAGTGTCAATCCTCAAGCTGGGTTACTGGGCGAACTTGTGATTTTAAACAGTGCCTGTTTCCAGACCGAAACTCTACTGGCAAGTAACATAATCAAAAGAGGTCGAGGGGTGTAAAGTTAGGACGTTTGACCTTGTCGTGGCGGCTGAGTACAATTAACTGCTGGCGTAAGAGTGTATTTTCCGCCACTAGCTCGGCTTTACTTCTATTCAAATCTGATAAAGTTCCTAAAAGCTGAGAAGGGATAGCAAGTTGAGCTTTAGCGAAAAAGTGAACCTGAGCTGGATTGACCACGCTAACAGCATAGCCGTCCTGACTCAGGTAGACCGCTAAGGCCACCCAATAAGGTCCGGTAGGCTCCACAAAAGACGCTGATAGATTGGGGAGAGGAATATGCAAAAAAGAACTCTGGGCAGCAGCGGTTTCGAGGTAGGGGCGATTGGCCTGGGTTGTATGGGGATGAGTTGGGCTTATGGCAGCGGTGATGATGCCGAGTCTATTCGGGTAATTCACCGGGCTATCGAAGTGGGCGTTACCCTGTTTGACACTGCCGATGCTTACGGCCCTTTCATAAATGAGGAACTTGTGGGCCGCGCCCTGAAGGGAAAACGCGAACAGGTTGTTCTGGCAACCAAGTGCGGCCTGGTAGTCACCGACAAAATCGCCCATACCTATGCCCGGAACGGTTCGCCCCAGCATATCAGGGCCGCCTGTGAAGGTTCTTTACAGCGCCTGGGTGTGGAGATTATTGACCTCTACCAGTTGCACCGTTCCGACCCTGAAATACCTATCGAAGAAAGCGTCGGGACTATGGCTGATTTAGTCAGGGAAGGCAAAGTAAAGGCGATAGGGCTTTCGGAATGTGATGTACCAACCCTCGAACGCGCTTTTAAGGTCTACCCTTTTGCGACCCTTCAATCCGAACTTTCTTTATGGACCCGCGATGCTCTGGCCGAAATTCTACCCTGGTGTAAAGGCCATAATGTGGGCTTTTTACCTTTCTCCCCGTTAGGGCGCGGCTTTTTAACCGGACAGTATCGCACTGCGGAGGCGATTAGCCCCACCGATTTCCGGGCCAATATGCCCCGTTTTCAGGCAGAAGCCTTGAAAGCTAACCTTTCGCTGGTCGAACGGGTAGAAATTATCGCCAACCGCCTGGAAGCAACTCCGGCCCAGGTAGCCCTGGCCTGGGTGCTGGCCCAGGGCGAACAAGTCGTGCCTATTCCGGGGACCAAGCGCCTGGCATATCTCAAGGAAAACCTGGAAGCCGCGAATATGGAGCTTTCCACCGCCGACCTGGATGAATTGAACAACTTACCGGCACCTACCGGAGGCCGCTATTGAGTCGGTCCGGTCGGGTGGTCTGAGATGTAGTTACTCGGACTAAAAATACTACTGAACCCCTGCCTGATTGGGTTGGTGAGTCTGGCCGGTCGGCGCTGGGGACCGGGAGTAAGCGACTGGCTGACGGGGCTAGTATTCCCCCAACTAACAAAATAATTTCTGCGGCTCAATTCAACTGAACAAGTCTTGACAACCGAAACGTTTTGGGTAATAATAGGGCTATGACTGAAAACGTTTTGGGAGCAGTGAAAGATTTTTCCGAAACGTTTCGGGTAACGGTAAAATAAACATTCTTACTAAACTGACTAAATCCAACATTACACTCAAACCTGGCTTAAACCCACCAGAAGAATAGTTTACCGCTAAAGAGAAACTGGTTTTCAATAA
>JAYSYV010000128.1:0-2387 GCA_043727245.1 Chloroflexota bacterium
GCCCGCACGCTTTTGAATTGCCCCGAAATTTTTTACAACGATACTCGCGCCGAACTGCTCAAAAAGCTGGCGGAAGTGGCCCCGGTTGGCATGAACCGCATATTTTTGTGCAACAGCGGGACCGAAGCGGTCGAGGGAGCCTTGAAATTCGCCCGTTTACTGACCGGCAAGACCGATGTAATCGCGACCGTCCGGGGCTTTCATGGCCGTTCGATGGGGGCGCTCAGTGCCACCTGGGAAAAGAAATACCGCGACCCGTTCTATCCCTTGATTCCCGGCTTTAGCCACGTGCCTTATAATAAAGTTGAGGCTGTCCGCGAGGCTATCACCGTTAAAACAGCCGCTATCCTGGTCGAACCAATCCAGGGCGAGGGTGGCATACATGTGCCTTCAGACGACTATCTGCCCGCCTTGCGGAAGCTTTGCGACGAAACCGGAGTTTTATTGATTCTGGATGAAATCCAGACCGGTTTCTGCCGGACGGGCCGTTTCTGGGGAGGCGACCATAGCGGTGTGAAAGGCGACCTGATGACGGTAGCCAAGTCTATCGCAGGCGGTATTCCGATGGGAGCAGTCTTGATAGACGAACGCTTTGGGCCGCTGGATAAATCCACTCACGGCTCGACTTTTGGCGGAAATCCCCTGACCGCCGCCGCCGCTATCGCCGCTATTCGCTACATGCAGGATTACCGCCTGGACGAGCGCAGTGCTGAATTGGGCGAATATCTAATGGGCAAACTAAGACCGCTGGCCGGACGGCAGGGCAGCGTAGTCCGAGAAGTGCGCGGTAGAGGCTTGATTATCGGCCTGGAACTAAAGCAAAAGGTAGTGCCTTACCTGAAAGCTTTGATGGACCGGGGCGTGCTGGCCTTACCCGCCGGGCCGAACGTATTGCGGCTGCTGCCGCCGCTGGTCATCGAGAAGGAACAGCTAGATTTTGCTGTGGAGCAAATCGAGGCGGTCCTGCTAGGACAATAGTTACCTCCGGGGAGGAGCAGTTTTGCGGGTCAATCTGGTAGCCAAACCCGGCTTTTTGTTTCTAAGCTTTGTAGTTGGGCTGGCGATGTTGCTGGGGCTAGTGTTTTATCAAGCCCCGGCAGCATTGGCCCACGCCGGTTACGAACACAGTTTACCGGCGGCCAACGCCAGTCTGCCTTCCGGCCAACCCCCGCTTCAGGTCCAGGTCTGGTTCACCGAAAATTTAGAGATGCGCTTTAGCGATTTAACTGTCGTTGACCAGAACCAGAGCCGGGTGGATGCTGGGAACAGCCGGGGCGACCCCACCGACCCGAAATCAATATTGGTGAGCCTGAAACCGGGTCTGCCGGACGGGGCTTATACCGTTATCTATAAAAATGCCTCAGCCGAAGACGGTCACATCATCAAAGGAAATTACTCGTTCCTGGTCGGGGTCGGGCAATTACCGGCCAGCAGCCAGGGCAGCCCGCTCGAACTGGCCGAACAAGGCAACACCAGCACCAATGAAAATTCCAACCCGGCCAGCATCGGTTTGCGCTGGCTGAACTACCTGGCGGCTGCCGCCCTGATTGGGGCTTTGATTTTTGCCCTGCTGGTCTGGCAACCGGCCATAAACCGGGCCAGGGCGACCAAACGCATGGGGCCGGAGCTTTCCCTGGCAAATGAGGCCGGCCTGCATAGAGTCCAGCGCGTGGCCTGGGCCGGGCTGATTGGGCTGGCAATTGCCTGGCTGGCCTGGTGGGTTTACCAGGCGGCGACTTATTCCGGCCAGAGTCTATTTCAATTATTCGGCCTGGGCAGCGGCGGCTCCGGTCCGGCAGCCCTGACCGGCTTCCTCTTCAATACACGCTACGGCCTGATATGGGTTATCCGGCTGGTCCTGATTATAGGCGTGCTAATGGCCCTGACCTTCACCCTTCGCAGCTCCGGCAAACGGACATGGCTGGATAAATTACCCGGCTTGCGCCACAGCCGCCAGAATCTCTTGCCCACCGAAGAAACCGGCCAGCCTATCGCCACGACCGAACCAGCCGAAGAAACCTTGCTGACCTCCGGCACGCAGGGGCCAATGGTAGCGGCCCTGGCATCCCGGCAGTATTTGTGGTGGTCGGCCCTGGTGTACGGGGCAGCGGTTATGCTGACGACCAGCCTCAATTCACACGCCGCTGCCGTGGCCGACTGGGGCTTCTGGGCGGCAGTCGCCAGCGATTGGTTACACCTGCTGTCTACGGCGGCCTGGGTAGGCGGCCTGATGGCCCTGGCTTTCGCCCTGACAGGCGCTTTACCGGTTTTAAGGCCTGGCAGCGGCGACCGGACTCGCCTGCTGGCTTCGCTTATCCCGGCTTTCTCGCAGCTAACCATTATAAATGTCATGATTTTGCTGGTGACAGGCACGTTTAACGCGGCCC
>JAYSYV010000129.1:0-7352 GCA_043727245.1 Chloroflexota bacterium
AGAGCTTTAATAAGACTCTGACAATCCGAGAAAAGGGCGACCTGGAACTGGTCTACCGGCGGCAGGTTTCGTTCTTTTTCAAGCCGTTCTACCAGACCAAGTAGGCCCAATTCTACAGCCTGGGCTTCCGCTTCATAGCTCGAAGTAGATGTTATTTCTAGCGGACCTTCCAGCCATGCCGGTCGGCCTACTGCCGGGTTGAGAATGAGCGCCCGGAAAGAGGCGTAACCGGTCACACCGTTACGTAAACCAAGCTTTCTAAGGCGGGCTTCGTTGGCCTGGTTTCTTTCTTTAGGCGTGTAAAACCCGGCATCGGTCCAGAGAGCGGCCAGCGGCATTTTGCGCGGGTCGAAACCTGGCCGGAGCGGCAGCAAAACATCTTCATCCCCCTTGCTCACCACCACTTCATGCTTTTTCTTACGCACCAGGGCTAACCTATCGGCCAGGTAGCGGGCTTCGGCGGCAGATAGTTTGAGGGCCGCGCTGCGGACTATTTCCTCAACGCTCAGATTTGAATAGGCGTAACTGGCCGGGACTAACCTCAGAAAAAGCTCATGTAAGTGGTCGCGCTCGGCCAGGCTGGCCTGGGTGCGAGGGTCAAGGCGAATATGAGCGGTTTCCCGCCTGATTTCTTGCTGGATTTTATGTAGGTTATAATTACTTGACATAAGTAAAAGTGTTGAATACTTATTCCGACAGCTTAAAGTTAGGGTTTTCGATAATGCCAAAGATATTGCCAAAGGGGTCACTAACAGACCCTACTTTAATACCATCGCCCACTTCCTGGGCTGCTTCCACCACTTTTGCGCCTCTTTCCAGTAACCGGGCCATTGTGGTTTCTATATTGTCCACGCCCCAGTAGGCCAGCGGGCCGGAACGAGTACCATTGCCTGGGACAGAATTGGGGTCCAAGCCGAGTTCGTAGCCGCCCACACTGTAACCCACATAGAAGGGCTGGTCGAAATACGGCTCAAAACCCAGGATGCCGCTATACCAGACTTTGGCCGCCGCTATATCCGGCACTCCATAAATAACCGTCCGTACACCCTTAAACATTTGCGGTTCTTCCTTTCCGTAGTCCACTATACATTTAACGCGTCCGGTTATATTATAAAGGCCAATGCGGACAATTTTAGCCCTTATTGCCGGAATAGGCAAACTAATAGATGTATCACCCGACCACACGCGTCCTGACAATCCTGGAATTATTGCAGTCCCACACTCGGCTGAACGGGCCGGAACTGGCTGCCCGCCTGGAAGTGGACGTGCGGACGGTCCGCCGTTACATCGTGATGTTGCAAGACCTGGGCATTCCGGTTGAGGCCGAACCGGGCCGTTATGGCGGCTACACGCTCCGAGCCGGTTTCCGTCTGCCGCCGCTCATGTTCACCAATGACGAAATCGTAGTCCTGACGCTCGGCCTGCTTAACACCCGTTCGCTGGGTGTGACTGAAACCGCTCCGGCGGTGGAAAGCTCCCTGGCAAAGATTGGCCGGGTGCTGCCGGTCCCGGTGGCCCAACAACTGGCGGCCCTTCAGAACGAACTGACCATCACGGGCCTCCCGCCTACTACGGCGGTGGAAAGCCCAACCCTCGCCACTCTCAGCCTGGCTACTGCGCTTACCCGTCCGGTCCGCCTTACTTATAATACCAGAGGCGAAATATCCGAGCGATTATTTGAGCCGTATGGCGTGGTTCACCTGGACGGGCGCTGGTACACCGTGGGGTTTTGCCACTTGCGCGAAGCTATCCGGGTCTTCCGGCTGGACCGAATTCAGCGGGTTGAAACCGAGTCCGGTAACTTTACCCGTCCAGCCGGTTTTGACTGCCTGGCCTACATCGTCCAGACTATCGCCGCTATCCCCGACCGCTGGAACATCGAAGTTTTCCTGGTAATGCCGTTGCCGGAGGTATGCCTTAAAATGCCGCCAACCCTGGCACTTATCGAAGCAACCGCCGGAGGGACTATTTTCCGGGCCAGGTTGGCCGACCTTGCCTGGGTCGCTCGCTTCCTGGTGAGCCTGGGTTGCAAATTTAAAGTTCACCAACCGGCTGAACTGCGGACCGCCCTCCGTCAATTGGCCCAGGAGATAGCAGATAATAGCCAGTAATAGAAATATTAAGGCAGTGGTTTTATACGTTTAGGTTCAGCCTAAATATTCAGAATTGACACAGCTTTCATTACTGCTCATTATCCACTGACTACTGATCACTACTTTTGGTACTATTGACCGTGCATGAAAGCCAATGCTATAATTATGTTGACCTGGCTGGGGACTTTCCGGGACAATTAATTATTCGCTTGTATTAAAACATCTAAAAATTTGCTATTACCTCTTGCTGTATCTAGCACGCTTTATGCCGGGTGTGAGGAGTTGAAATAATGGCGTTGGTCGGCAATTTGAGAGATTTTGGTCTCTCTGAATTTCTCTATCTGGTGGACCGAGGCGCAAAGACCGGGCGGCTCACCTTGCAAAAGCCGGGCGATCGGGCGGAGCTATATTTCAACAGTGGAAAGCTGGTCTACGCAACTCACTTCAACCAGGACGAACGCATTGGCGATATTCTGGTACGCATGGGCCGCATCAGCCGGGAACAGTGTAATTTCGCCCTGCAAGTGCAACACACCCAGCAGCTTAACAAACCGCTCGGCCAGATTATGGTCGAACGCGGTATAGTCACGCTCGCTGAAATTCACAAATGCGTCCGTATGCAAATTGAAGAAATTACCTATCGTCTGTTCGGCTGGCAGGAAGGCGATTTCCGGTTTGAACCGGAGTTAGCCCCGCCTATTGAAAGCGTGACTATTCCACTCTCGATTGAAAACCTGATAATGGAAGGTACTCGCCGGATTGACGAGTGGGCCAGGATTCGCGACCGCATCCCCAGCCTGGATGTAATTGTGCGTTTCAGCGAGCGGCCTCACGAAAAGGCCAAAGGGGTCAACCTCACGCCGGACGAATGGCGGGTCTTTGCCCGCATTAACGGTTCGAACAGTATCCGCCAGACTGCCCAGCTAACCGGCCTGGGCGATTTTGAGGTAGCTCGCATAATTTATGGTTTTCTTTCGGCGGGCCTGGTAGTCTTGACCCAGCAAATCGCTCAACCTATGGCTCCAAATGTCCTGGGTGGCCCTGATGGTCCTGCACCGTTGTCGAGCCGGTTTTCGGCGGCCCCTACCCGGACTCCGGTCCAGGCCGTAGCCCCGCCTATCGGGGATGGACCTCAAGCAATCACCAGCCCAGGCTCTAGCGGCCCCATTACCAGTGCCGCGCCGCCTGTGCCGGTTGTACCCCGGTCGCGTTTTCCAGGCGGGAGCGGTGGCGTGTACGCATCCAGGCCAAAAAAGAGCGTAATCCGGCGGATGATCGTTTACTTTGGTGGGAGCCACTAAAGACGCAAGCCAGTGCCACAGTTTTCTAGTTTTCGGCGGCAGGGATGTCGGCAATCTAACGGAGGATACGTTGCAAACGGTCAAAATGATTGTAACTGGCGCAGTTGCTTCGGGAAAAACTGAATTTATAAAGACCATAAGCGAGATTGATGTAATCTCGACAGAACGTAAAGCCACCGATGAAACCAGCCTGATAAAAAGAGAAACCACCGTCGCTATGGACTTTGGCCGGATTGTCATCGCCGAAGATTTGGTCCTGCATCTTTTTGGCACTCCCGGCCAGAAGCGCTTTGATTTCATGTGGCAAATTCTCTCGCAGGGTATGCTGGGCTTAATCGTGCTGGTGGACAGCACCAGGCCGGATAGCTTCCGGGAAACCATTCGGATAATTGAATTTTTCACCGCTTCTCGCAAAATCCCCTTTGTAGTGGCCTGCAACAAGCAGGACGTTGCGGATGCATGGACTCCCGAAGATATTCGTTACTCCCTGCGCCTGGCCGAAAATGTAAGAATTATATCCTGCGTGGCCCTGGACCGCGCCCTGGTACGCAACGTTTTACTGGAGCTGCTTTATACCACCCTCGATGAAGCAGAGGAGGAATAAAGCATGTATTCCGCTTCTCAACTGCTTGAGATGCAGGAGGAATTACAACGGCTCCAGGCTTCTTCGCCCGATATTGAAGCCACCGCTTTAATCACTATGGACGGCCTTATTTTAGCCTCGACCCTGCCTGACGAGACGGAAGAAGACCGCGTTTCGGCCCTGAGCGCGTCTTTACTAGCGCTGGCCGAACGCATTACCCTGGAACTGGGGCGCGGCTACCTGGAACAGGTCTTTCTGCGCGGAGCCGAAGGAGATGTCTTGCTCATGTCGGTGGCCGACCATGGCGTATTGACGGTAATGTCGCGCCGGGAAGCCAAGCTGGGAATGTTGATTTACTACATGCGCCGGGCTGCCAAAGAACTTACTAACTTCCTGAATTAAAGACTCAGCTAACAGGCTGTGCTATAGTCAATACGGCTCTCGAAAAACGACTTTCTTGAAAAATCGAACATTTGACGAACGCATAGATGAAACCCTTAACTTTTAAAAATAAAACCGGCTTTAGCGGTTTGCAGCAGTCCAGCCAGCCTTACAGGAGGTCTGGTTAGTTCCGTTTGCCGCTAAGTTTCGCTTAAAGGTAATCGCCAGACCACTTATAGGTCTGGCGATTTTTGTTTTATACTAAATTATAGAAATAAAGGGAAACCAATGTACTTTGAATTTCTTATCCGAGGGCTGGTTATCGGCCTCTCCATAGCCGCCCCGGTCGGCCCAATGGGGATGCTGGTAATCCGGCGCACCCTGGCCGAAGGGCGGTTGACCGGTTTGAGTAGCGGGTTTGGTATCGCTGCCGGAGACACTATCTACGGAGCTTTGGGCGGGTTTGGCCTGACTTTCATTACCAGCTTCTTGATTAACGAACAAGTCTGGTTGCGCCTGATTGGAGGCGGTTTTCTGATTTACCTGGGCCTGAAAACCCTGGTTTCCAGACCCACCGAAAGAGCCGCCGAAGGAGCAGGTAAGGCCAGGAGTTTGCCGGGTTACTTTATTTCGACCATGCTCCTGACCCTGACCAATCCAACCACCATCATTTCGTTCGCAGCTATTATGGCCGGTCTGGGCATCGGCAGCGCCTCCGGCGATTACCTTTCCGCCACGGTCCTGGTCGTCGGGGTAATGCTCGGTTCAACCAGTTGATGGCTTATTTTAACCACCGGTATCAGCCTGTTCAAGAACAAAATCACTCCTGCGGGCATGGTCTGGGTCAACCGGCTCTCCGGCCTGATAATTATAATCTTTGGCCTGCTGTCCCTGTTAAGCCTGGTCCAGTTTTAAACCAGGCTCCTCCTTAAAATTCAAACCGGTCTAGGGGCTATCATCGCTGCTAACAACCGTACCATCGGCAGAGGTTCCTTTAGCCTTCTCACGTTGAGTGTCTATAATTTGACTTGTATTCTGGTGCAGTTGGTCAAGACGCTGCTGCTCTCCAGTCGAAAGCTGACGCTGGCTGGCGGCGTATTCAAGTTTGGTCAGTTCGTCCGCCGCGTCCAGAACCTGATCCAGATGACCTTCCTGGGGTAAATCGAGCATGTTGCCCTCGTTTTCATTGGTTACAAATTACACAATTCAAGCCGGAAACTAATCCTAATCCTCCGGGATGACCGGTACGGGCCGAGGTTGGGGGTGGCCTGCCGCTTCTGGCCGGTTATCCCGGTACTTCTCAAGCAAATGGTCTATGTATTTACTATACTGGTCGGCCAGCGCCCGCGAGTCAATCATCAAAATATTTTCGGCATTGAGTTCGGCGCTGTGCGAGAAATTGTAAGAGCCGGTAATAACCGTATCGTCCACTACCAGGACTTTATTATGCATAAAGTCGTGGGGCGTATCCGGCGCGTAGGGATTGGAGTTTTTACCGGTTAAATTGGCTTCTTCAACGATATTTTGAACCGCGCCAATCTTCCACCGGTTGTGCTGTACGGACTCCCACTGGTAGAGTACCCCGTCCATCTGCGTCCGGTCGTAAATGCCGCTAACCGGAGCCTGGCCGGTCCGTAGCAGGTCGTTGAGGGCCGAAACCAGGGCGCTGGAATTGAGCAACATACTGCAAATGCGGACGCGTTCCCTGGCTGAGGCCACACGCTGGGCCACCTCATAGTCAATCGCCGGACCCCGACCCGGCGAAAAAAGCAGCCTTATCCTGGCCGGTTCGCCCTGATAAGTCAGCGTAACCGTCCGGGTATCGAAAGAACCGCTATTGCCGATATTACTTTTAACCCACAACTGCTCGAAATCGTCGGCATAATAACCAGCCACTGCCGGAGAATAAATCTGCACAATATTATTTTCTTGCAAAGTCCAGGCATCAGTTGTCCAGTTGGTCGAGCCGGTCCAGACACTGGCCTGGGGCGAATTAGCATCTCGCACGATATATTTATGGTGCATCAGCTTCAACCCACCAATACGCCGCCAGGGATAGCCGAGCGATTGGACAAAGTAGCCCGTACCGGCGGGAGCCGGGTCCTGGCCGTTCTCAAGCAGAGGCACTTCCGGCTTATCAGCGTCATAGGCAATCCGAATGGCGACTCCGGCTCTGGCCCTTTCCCGTAAAGATTCAGAAAGAATCTTTTTCAACGAGTCGTTGAGCCGCATATCGTAAACCGCAATATCCAGGGTCTGGTTCGCTCCGGCAATGAATTCGGCCAGCAGGTGCGCGACCGATTCGCCACTTTGCTCACCCTGAGCCAGGAAAAATGCCGCCAGGTCGTTTTCCGGCGAGTTGGTAGGCTGGTTCATTTTTTATTATCTCTTTCTTGCCATCATTCTAAATAGCTCAGGTAAACCCGGCGGTCTTGCCAGGCTGCTCCATAACGTTCTTTGTTTAGCATAAACTCTGCCGGAAAACCAGCCAGACTGTATCAATTTCTGCAAAACCGGTAGATTAATTTGTTTACTAACTATTTACTTAAATGATAAGCAACCTAATTAAATTTTAGTATAAATTTAATAGGACTATTAGGACTTTTCAACCTTTATAGAAAGTGTTAAAATCTGGTAGAACCTATATGCCGCAATAGTAATATCCGACATTTTCTTTCGGGATAGTTATTAAAGTTTGTTTAACCTCGAATCGTAACTTGATAACTAATATCTAACCTTAAGCCCTTTCAGACATCCAGTCAGTTTTACCCTGGTAGTATCCGTTGATGGAGGTCACTTTAGTGTCAAGTACGTCCCATCCTTCCCGCAAAACCATTTTGTTCCTGATAGGTTACTTTTTTGTAACGCTGCTCCTGGGATTATTATTAGTCGTGACGGATGGACCTGACTCACTTTTAATTGTGCTGGTAATTCCTATAACCTATGCAGCGATTTTCTATTCCAGAGCTATTTATTTAGTGATGCTAGCTTTTG
>JAYSYV010000130.1:0-2375 GCA_043727245.1 Chloroflexota bacterium
TTTATTTTAGCATAAAGGTCGGACCCTTTGCGCTCGAAGAAGACATGCGGTAAAACTTCTACGGCTAAATAAAGGTCGCCCGCCGCTCCACCATTATAGCCCGGCGAACCCAATCCGGCCAACCGCACCCGATCGCCATCGTTTACGCCTGCCGGGATAGATACTTCAATTCTTTTAGTCTTGCCCGGCTCAGTCGCCAGTTCCAGCATCCGTTTGGCCCCCTGGAAGGCTTCTTCCAACGTAACTTGGACCGGATATTCGGCATCACGGCCTTTGGCGGTCCGGGGCTGCGCCTGACCACTACCCCGGCCAGTCCGACCGGCTGCGCCCCCAAAAATAGACTGGAAGAAATCCGAATAGGGGCTGTCGTTGCCGAACATGTCCTCTAAATCGTCGGCGTTAACGGTGCGGTATGGTTGAGAACTGCCGCCGTAAGGACTTCCGGCCCTGGCTCCCGCGCCACCAGAGGCACTCCGGCTGCCAATTCCGCTTATGTAATCATCGAAGGATACACCGGTAGCCTCGCCGCCCGCCTTCTTCCAGGCTTCGTACTCCTGGTAATGTTGGCCGTACTTATCGTAAATCTTGCGCTTTTCGTCGTCGCTCAGGACTTCGTAAGCTTCGCTAACTCCCCGGAATTTCTCGGTCGCTTCCTGGTTGTTTGGGTTGACATCCGGGTGATATTGCCGGGCTAGTTTGCGGTAGGCTTTTTTGACTTCTTTAGCGTCCGCGCCCTTTTCCACGCCCAGCACTTTATAATAATCCTTAAAATCTGTTGCCATTCTAACCTATCACCTCATTTAAAGTTTGGGAGGCCATTTCAACCAAGACCCGGCCTCAACGCCGCTGAATAATTCACCGGACACAGGCTAATACTTGCCTATAAATTCTTGCATGCCTACTTTATTTACGCCCCTGGAAAGGCGCGAGTTTCAGGTTCCAGCCAACTCAAATACAACTATAACACTTCCGGGTAAATATGATACCCTGCGACCAATTTGGAGAGGTATGCTAAAATAAGCCTCACAATGAAGTAAACAAGTGGGAGGAAAACTGCCTTTGAATGAAAATTTAACCAAAGCCCTGCTCGAACAAACCGCCGTTAACTCCAAAATCTTGCGGCCCCACCAGGAAGATGCCCCGGCTGAACATTTCTATATCTTAAACAGACCGGAAAACAGTGAACGTTTCTTGCTGTTGAGCCAGCCAGGCTTGTAGGAAACCAACCGCCAGCGTGAGATGGTTATAGACTTAAATTAAAGATGCTATATAAAAATACTCAGGAGAATATACAAATGAAGGCGTTTGTCAGCCGGGCCATTCCACCCGCCGGTCTTAAAGTTCTGGAAGAAGCGACCGACCTGGAATTCAGTTATAACCCACTGGATGAGGGCTTTAGCAAGGCCAAACTAATTGCCCGGACCGTTCAGGCGGAGGGTTTGTTGTGCCTGCTGACCGACACTATTGATGCCGAAGTGCTGGCCGGGTGTCCAAATTTGAAAGTGGTCAGCAATATGGCGGTGGGCTACAATAATATTGATGTAGCCGAGGCGACCCGGCGCGGCATCCTGGTGACGAATACGCCGGGCGTGCTTACGGAAGCCACTGCCGACTTTACCTGGACTTTGCTGCTGGCAGCGGCCCGGCGAGTGGGCGAAGGTGAGCGGTTGGTGAGGTCGCATAACTGGCATGGCTGGGGGCCGTTGCAACTGCTTGGCGGGGAAGTTAACGGCAAAACGCTGGGGCTTATAGGAATGGGCCGGATTGGTCAGGCGGTAGCTCGGCGGGCCAGTGGCTTCAATATGAATATCCTTTATTACAACCGTTCTGCGCTGGATAAAGAACAGGAAAGCGCGTTAAAAATCCGGCGGGTGGAACTGGACGAACTACTCGAAAGCAGCGACTTTGTGAGCCTGCACGCGCCCTATACTAAAGAGACTCACCACCTGATTAATGCCGAACGGCTTGGGCAGATGAAGCCGACAGCCTACTTGATTAACACCTCACGCGGTCCGCTGGTGGATGAAGCGGCTCTGGTTGCGGCCTTGCAGCAAGGCCGAATCGCCGGGGCCGGGCTGGACGTGTATGAAAAAGAGCCGGAACTTTACGTCGGTCTTAGCGAGTTAGAAAACGTGGTACTGGCTCCCCACCTGGGCAGCGCGACCCACCAGACCAGGGGCGAAATGTCCCGACTGGCGGCCACAAATCTGGTGATGGCCCTGCGCGGTCAGCGGCCTTTACACCCGGTCAATCCCGAAGTTCTTGATAAATAAAATGAAAATTTTCTATTCATGGCAGAGCGATTTAGACGCTAAAAAACCATTCCTTTATTTTATTAGAGATGTGCAAGTTCATGACAAGTAAAATTCGTTATT
>JAYSYV010000131.1:0-7337 GCA_043727245.1 Chloroflexota bacterium
AGAAATGGCCCGGCGCGGCTTACAGGTCGAGTTTAACCCGGTTCCGCCAGACCTGACAGTAGTTCCTACCGACCCTTTGTGGCAGTCTGCTATCAAACGTCTTTTGAGAGAGCCTGTATTAGAATAATCAGATGAGTTTAAATCAGGAAGAAAATCAGGAAATAGCGCCGGAACGGGCCAGGCCGCAGAGTCTTTTGTCATTTCCCACAGGCTTGAAAATAGCCGGGGGCTTGCTGCTGCTGGCCGGGTTTGCCGGGCCGTGGGTCTATGGCATTCTGGGCAAGACTACCGATTGGGGCTGGCAACCGGTCTGGGGAATGCTGCTTTCTTTCTGGGGCATAAATTTGTTTATACTATTTTCGGCCATTAGCTGTTTTAGCTATGTCGAACTTTATTACCGCCTGGGAAAGCCGCCTCTATCGGCCCTGCTAAAATGGATTGGCGGGTTTGTAGCCTTGATTTTCCTGCTACCACTGGGCAGTTGGCTGCTCGTTGACCAGAGCCAGCGCAACCCGACTCAACAAAACCCGGACGGTTCGCTGGGCTGGGGGGTCTGGTTGGCCCTGATAGGGCTGATTTTTCTCGTGGTAGGGCTGCGCCTGCAAATAAATACGATTCGTAAAACGTTAAATGCTTCCCCCGTAATACTTTCGTAAGTTTTGTAACTCCCCCTTAACTCTTTAAAGCTAAAATTATAACGCGTGCGTCGCTTTTGCGACTTTTATTGTGAGTAGCTTCATCTACCATGTTACTAAAATGGCTCAATATAACCCGATTTGCGGTAGATTCAGGTCGCTGAGTTTATTAATGACTGACCACTTATTTTTGAAAGAAGCCGAAATGGTTGCACTGGAACAAGCCATCCCCCATAATGAATTTATGACTGAAGGAGCCAGGATTCTAGTTGTAGACGATGAAAGTAACATCCTGGATGTGCTGGAGCTTTATTTGCTACGCGAAGGTTTCCGGGTAACCCGGGCGGCGGATGGGCAGGCTGCCTTGCAGCTTTACACTGCCGAACTGCCCGATCTGGTAATCCTGGACCTGATGCTTCCCAGGGTGGAAGGCTTAAAAGTATTGCAGCATATCCGCCAGCAAACCGCCCTGGTCCCGGTTATTTTGCTGACCGCCAAAGGCCAGGAAGACGATAAGCTGGCCGGTTTCGCCGGGGGAGCCGACGATTATGTCACCAAGCCGTTCAGCCCCAGGGAACTGGTTGCGCGGGTTAAAGTAGCCCTGCGCCGGAGCCAGGAAACCCAGAAAGGAAATGGCCGGTCCGCCTCCAAAGACGAAGTTATAACCCTTGAAGGTCTTTATGTCAACCGGACGGCCCGCAGAGTCGAACTTAAAGGCGTTGCGGTAGAGCTTACCGCCAAAGAATTTGATTTGCTGTGGTTCCTGGCGAACAATCCGGGCCAGGTCTTTAGCCGGGAGCAATTGCTGGATAAAGTCTGGGATTATTCTTTTTTCGGGGAGATGAGTACTGTCACCGTCCATATCCGGCGGTTACGCGAAAAAGTGGAAGTTGACCCAATGAGGCCGCGCCATGTAAAAACGGTCTGGGGCGTAGGTTACAAGTTTGAGCCGTGAGGTAAATATGCTGAACAGTCGCAAACTTCAATTTCCATTGGTAAAGACAGGTAGTTTGGCTCTGGCGGTTGTGGTGGTCGGAGCTTTAATTGCGGTGAGCCTGGCCGCATTCTGGTTGCAGGCTTCTTTCAAAGACCTGACCGAGCTATTTATCTATTTGCTCGCCAGTGGCGGAATTTCGGCCACACTGGTGCTGGTCTGGCTGGCTTACAGCCAGCGGCAGGTCAGTTTGCGCTTTCAACTCACGGTAGCCTATCTGACCGGGGCCGTTATTACCTTCATCAATATTTTAGTCACCGGCAACCTGATGTTTATAAGCCCTCACGACCTTAATCTTTTATCGGTCCTGATGGTTTTCTCTGGTGCAATCGTGATATTTTTCGCCCTGTTTCTTTCAAAACAACTGGGCCAACCGGTGGCCGAAATAACTCGCAGCGCCGCTGAACTGGCTAACGGTAATTTTACGGTGCGGGTTAAGCCGGGCGGCTCGTCCGAACTGACCCTGCTGGCGACCACTTTCAACAGGATGGCCGAACAGCTCGAAAATTCTTTTGCCGTTCAGCAGGAAATGGAACGGTCGCGCAAAGAATTGGTAGCAGCTATCTCGCACGATTTACGAACGCCCCTGGCTTCCTTGCGTTTGATGACCGAGGCGGTCAGTGATGGAGTGGCCGATAAACGCCAATCGGCTATTTTCCTGGAACGGATGCGCGGGGAGGTACAGTATATGACCACCCTCATCGAAGACCTGTTCGAGATTTCAAGCCTGGAAGCCGGTTCGCTCAAACTCAACCTGGAACGTGGAACGCTGGCTGACTTGATTTCGGATACGCTGGAAAGCCTGCAAAGCCAGGCCCACCAGAAAGGCCAGAGCCTGGAAGGGAAAATCCAGGGCGAGTTGCCGGAGATTGCCTTTGACTCTTATCAGATTCAACGAGTCCTCAATAATCTGGTCGGGAACGCTATCCGTTACACCGGACCGGGCGGTTCAATTCGGCTGCTGGCCCAGGAAAAAGATGGTTGGGTGGTGGTCAAGGTGGAGGATAACGGCGAAGGTATACCGACCGCTGACCAGGCTAAAATATTTGAACCGTTCTACCGTGGCGAACGCAGTCGGGGCCGCGAACACGGTGGGACGGGATTAGGACTGGCTATCGCCCAGCGCCTGGTCGAAGCCCATCAGGGCCGTATCCAGGTTGAGAGCCGCGAAGGCCAGGGCAGTACCTTCACCTTTGAACTGCCCACTTAATTTCTTTGATGTAAATGCCAAATTGCAGTACTCACAAAAAATGTGATGAATTAGGGCAAAATGGATTTTCTGGGTTGAGTAAATTTTGCGCTTAGAATTGTTCTAAGGAACTATTACCCAAACCTACACTTGCATGGTCGGTTGCGAAGCAGGTAATAAATTCAAAAAATCCCCAACAAATTTATTGACAGCCTCCCAGTCCGTATAGTCGTAGTCTTGCGAGGTGTTGGTATCTAAACCTGATTTTTGAGCAATATTCTTTAAAAGACTCTTCTTGAAAAAACCATAGCTCGTATAAAGTAAAGCACCGCCAAAGCTGGCTACCGCCTGGGGCTGCCAATCCAGCTCGCTGAGAAAAGTGGAAATATACTGTTCAACCTGGGTTTTAGCCTCAGACCCGGATTTTGCCGCAGTCAGACATACTGAGAAAAAGGCTGACGGATAGTTTTCAATGTAGCCTTGATTGGTTACAATGAAGCTTTTTATTTCAGCCGGATAATGACTCATGTGGATGGAAGCGCCAAAAATAAAGGCATCAAAAGTATCCAGGGAATAGTTAAATGGTATATGTTTAACATCTATTGTTTCAACATTATGCCCCTTTTCCTGGGTCACTTTAGCAATATGGTGGGCGATGTCAGCCGTATGGCCTTCCGCCGTTTCATACACGATTAAAATATTAGACATTTTGTTACGATGCATCCTCTCTATTTAACGCTGGAATAGGTTAATTCTGGAACATGAGAAGTTTCTTTGTTCAGGATTACCCGTTCCGAGATATTTTTCAGTAGAAAAAAGGTTAAAGTAAAGTCCACCAGGGTAATGAGCGTAAAGACGATAGCTTCAACCGGGGCCACTTCTACGCCCGCGATAAGCTGGCCTACAATCATGGCGCAGAGAGCAGTACTTAGTGTAAAACCCTTTAACAGCACGATGGACGAAAGTAAATAACCCCAGGCGTTCCGCTTGAGAAGCAGAAAACCGGCCAGGTAACTCAGCGGAACCACTAGGCCCAGGTCCATAGCCTGGATGACCAGGGTGGTAGAGTTGTCCAGGCCGACCGGCGGTTGACCATCCAGCAGGGAGGGGCCAATCCGGCCCAACCAGGCCATCAGTAAAAATGAAGCTAATAAAAAGAGAAAGCTGGCAATGGATTTGCGCGGCAGCTTGCTTGAGAAATGCCCCGGCAAACTGGCAACCTCAATTGACATGAGCGAGAGAATAAGGGCGAACAAACTTAACGAAAACAACGCCACGTAAACCAGAAACAGGCTGTTATAGTCTACCAGCATCACGTAGGAAGTATAAGTATATAGGAAATAGGCCAGCGTCCCGATTAGCAACAGTTTGCCGCGCAGGAGGTTCTTCCGGTAAAGTCCTATCGAAATGAACAGCAGAGGTATACCCATAAACAGGGTAACAACGTCCTGGGCAATCGCCTGGGAAGCATTCGTCACCGAGTCGAATTGGTACAGGCCGCTGCCCTGGATAGCGACAGTCTGACCGCGCTGAGTGATTAAGCTGGTATGCGGACTATTTCCCGACAAGATAACGCCCAGGCCAGCCGCCACAAAAGCCAGCAGGGCAATAAGCGCAACCAACCAGGTCAGTAACTTTGAGGTTTTCACAATTGTAATACCTTCCGAAAATGGTTTGAAACAATCTTTTAGCTAGCCAGAACCGGATTATGGTCTGGCCCAATTAAATTATAGTCGACAAAAGTGTAAAAGAAGGTAGAGGCCGGTAAATAACAGGCAAATTGCATACAAATAATCTTGACATGGCCCCTTCTCCCGGTTAAGATTCAAGCAAATCAAAACGATTTCGCAGGGCTTTTACATACCGGAAAATTACAACCTGATGCCTGGCGCGGGCGCTATCTTCTTAACTGTGGGGAATATACCAATGCCAAATCCTACCCTGGACCGCCTTTCCGTCCGTGATTGGGCCAGTTCTTTGCTGCAACGCGATAACTGGGTCATCCTGGATACCGAAACCACCGGCCTTGACCGGACCGCCGAAGTAATCCAGGTCGGAATTCTTTCCGGGCAGGGTGAGGTCGTCTTCGAAAGCCTGGTAAAGCCAATCCGGCCTATTCCCTGGCAAACTACCCAGATTCACCACATCACCGACCGGATGGTTTCTCGCGCTCCCGGTTTTCCCCAACTCTATACCCAACTCCAACAAGTTCTGAGCGGAAAGACCGTCATTATTTATAACGCTTCGTTCGACCTTAGAATGTTGCGGCAGAGTTGCGAAATGCATTATCTCAGGCCGTTTAACATTGATAGCTACGCCTGCGCCATGCAAAAGTACGCCGCCTATGCCGGACAACTCAATGCCAATGGCCGGGGCTACCGGCTGCAACGCCTCCAGGGTGGCGACCATAGCGCCCTGGGCGATTGCGCGGCGACCCTCAGACTTATTCAACAAATGGCCGCTAATTAAGCGGTTGCGTGTTGAGGCTAATTTTGGTATAATTCTTCTTCGGTAAACCGCTTCGGAAACAACCCACGCTTTACCAGTTTATTTATTACTGTCAACTATTTCTTTCTTTTCCGCGCCACACCTGGTCATAAGAGAGACTGGCTCACACAGGCTCTGGCTACCTGCCAGGCAGGTTGAAGGTGCTGGGGCAAACCCGTGGAAAAGACCGTGAGAAAGGATTTTGAAAGATACCGTGCGCGATTACGAAATGATGTATATTCTTTCGCCCGAAATCGGCGATGAGAATTTTGCAGCGAGTGTCGAGAAGATTAATAACCTTATCACCCGCTTAGGTGGAGAACTGGGCGAAATGAACCAGACCAGCCCCTGGGGCAAACGCCGCCTGGCCTACCCCATTGACAAACATACCGACGGCTTCTATGTCGTAGCCAACCTGAAATTAAACCCAGGACAAACCGGCGAACTGGAGCGAAGCCTACGGCTAAACGAAGAAGTCCTGCGTCACCTGCTGGTTAGCCAGGACAAGGATTAGACTTTACCCATAGCCGTGCTTGTTTATATTTGAGCCGATACGTTTATTTTTAGGAGATAGAAGCAATGGCTAGAGATTTGAACAAAGTTATGCTTACCGGGCGCTTAGGCAAAGACGTTGAATTACGAGTTACGCCCAATGGCCGCTCTGTCGCCACTTTCTCAGTCGCTTCCAGTCGCAACGTTAAAGAAGGCGATAACTGGAAGGAACAAACCGAGTGGTTCCGAGTGGTAGCCTGGGAAAAGTTAGCCGAAACGTGTTCTAACTTCCTGCACAAAGGCAGCCACGTTTTCATCGAAGGGCGCTTGCAAACCCGTGAATGGCAGGATAAAGAAGGCCAGAAACGGTTCTCCACCGAAGTCATTGCCACCGATATGACTATGCTCGACGCGAAAGGGCAAAATAGCGGAGGCGGCAGCGGCGACATCAATGAAGCCTGGGACAACGCTGGAAACTCTAATGCAGGTGGACGGCCCAGTAGTGGCAACCGCTCCAAGGGCAACGACTTCGACAGCGGAGGCGAAACCGATTTAGAGGACATTCCGTTCTAAGCCGCAAGCAAGCTTATTGTTCAAATCTTCGGCCGAGAGCTTCCAGGGGAAGACCAGTGGTTGGTTTTTCTCTTCTGGCTTGGGCCAGAGGGAAGTTAATTATTAAGTAAGGCTTTTCACATAGACTTCCCTACAATCAAGATTTACGATTGTTGAAAGCCGAAGGAGACATATTCAGTTGACTACCGAAAATCAAGATGTAACGAATAGTAGCAGCGCACCAGATACGGCTGCCCCTACTTCCAGTTCTAATACCGAACGACCGGCTCGCCCCGGTGGCTTCCGCAGCGGTCCTCGCGATGGCGATGGCGGCTCACAGCAGGGTGGTGGCGAAGGTGGTGGCGGCGGACGCTTTGGCGGTGGCGGTGGCGGAGCAGGTGGACCGGCTCGTCGGCCACGCCGTCCAGGTGGTAAAGACCGTTTCGCACCCCGCCGCCGGGTGGATCAGTTTGGCATTGATGGCATTCACGAAGTAGATTACAAAGACTTCCAGCGCTTGCGCCGTTATCTTTCGGACCGGGGCAAAATCGAACCGCGCCGCAAGACCGGGCTGAGTGCTTTCCATCAGCGCTCCCTGACCACCGCAATCAAGCGGGCGCGTTATATGGCCCTCCTGCCCTACGTTGCTAATCAGTCCCGCTAGGTTCGGGACCGGCAAGGATTACACTTCTGCCGGGCCAAAGGACGGGCCTGAAGCAGGCCCGTCCACCAGCGTTAGCAGGAAGCATTTACCATAGAATAATGGGCATAGGATGAGGCAATTTAAGCCGATTTGTTCCTATGCCTATTTCTGATTTTGCTAGATTTTATCTAGGAGGAGAAGCAGAACCACTCCATGACCAACAATACAAACCAGGGACCAAACAAAACGGGACAGACCCCGGACCGGGATAAACGCAAAGTTGCTCCCAGCGTCCCCGCCGCCAGCCGGTCGCAACAGCGTCCTACCAGTAGCCAGCCAAAGCCT
>JAYSYV010000132.1:0-7324 GCA_043727245.1 Chloroflexota bacterium
CAGACCTTTATCATCTCGCAGATAGAGTATCGCGGGTGAGGCCGGTTCCTGCCACATATTCTCCACCGAGAGGCTGCCTTTGGTCCCGATTATCTCGTAAAACGAGCGGCGACCGTAGTCCATGCCGTAATCCAGCACCGCCCGGCGGTCCTCGCCAAAGTCCAAAATAGCCGCCACACTGTAGTCAACATCACCCTTCAAGCTGGCTTCGGCGGAAGCTGTCACCGGCTCGGCCCCGAACATCCAGCGCGACACATTGATAGCATAGCAACCGACATCCCAGGTCGCCCCGCCACCCAGTGCCGCGTTCATCCGAATATTGGGCGCATCGGTCGCCATAACGAAGGCAAAAGTTCCCCGGATAACCCGTGGCTGGCCGATAGCCCCCGCCGCCAGCAATTCACGCACGCGGGCCTGTTGGGGGTGAAAGCGGTACATAAAGGCTTCCATCACATTTACCCCGTTCTGGCGGGCAACTTCTTCCAGCGGTCCAATTTCCTCCGGCTTTAAGGCCAGCGGCTTTTCGCTCAGGACATGTTTACCGGCCTGGGCGGCTTTAGTGGCCCATTCCACGTGCAAGGCGTTGGGCAGCGGAATATAGATCGCCTCGATTTGCGGGTCGGCCAGCAAAGCTTCATAGCTGCCGTAAGCCGTGGGTGCGCCCCACTGGTCTGCGGCCTGACGAGCTTTAGCTTCACCCCGGCTGGCGATAGCGACCAGTTCGGCGTTATAGGCCGCTTTCAGACCTGGTAAAAACCGCCGGTTAATCCGGGCCGCCCCCATCACACCCCATTTTAGTTTTCGATTAGCCTCGCTCATTTTAATTCCTTTTCAATTTAATAAATTCGTAAAACGTGAAATGTAGAACGTTCCACGCTGGTTTAAGTTTACCCCAGCCGGTACTATTTGGCTAACCTTAAAGCTTTTCCGGCCAAGCATTGACAAGAAATCTTTTTAACTGCCCGGCAGGGTCTCCCCGACAAATTGGCCGATACCTACGTGGTCAGCGCCAACCACGCGTGAGAGTTTCAAACAAATATTTACAAAAAACTCCCAGGTGTGACTTTAGTCGCAACGATGTGCCAAATTGTATGTTAAGCTGGTTACGGTTAAGTTTACGCAAAGCAGTTTATTCACAGGTTTCTAAAACTGATTTTTTCAGGAACCGGACGGCTGCGGCGAAGCGAAATTATTTTATAATAAACTCGGAAAAAGAAAACAAACACCATGACACCTGACAGCCGGGAGAACCAGCCCTCACCACCTGATAAAAACTCAGCCAATCTACCCTACCAACCTTATAATCAAAGCCAGGAACCAGCCCAATATCAATACAGTCAACCTCCGGCAACTTACCAGCCAACATCTCGCGGCAAGCCTCTGAAACGGTCTAAAAATCCACTTTTGCTGTGGGGTGGCCTCCTAGGCGGCCTGGTAATGCTGGCGGCTATCGCGATTTTAGTCATAATTCCACTTTTCAACCGCAGCACTCGCACCGAAGCGGACCCTTTCGCAGCAGCCGGCGGTGGCGCAGCGCTCGCTGCTACAGCCCCAAATCCCACTTCTGCCAGCGCCGTAACTACCACAATAGCGGCTGTTTCCAACACAACCGGCCTTAAAAATATAGTTGGCACAGCGGTTGCAACTTCAACTGTGGCAGCGGAGAGGGCTAACAGCACAACTGGCAGCAGTTCGACCATAGCAGCAAACACCGCGACCCAGCCAACAACCGCTGCCCCGGCAGCACCGCCTGGGGCGACCGCTAAAATCACTACCGCCGCCCAGGTATTTGGCAAAGGCGAGTTCACCAAGATTGACGCTATCCACTACGCCAGGGGAACCGCTACAGTCGGGGTAAGCGCCGATGGTAAGAAAGTCTTGCGTTTCGATAACTTCACCAGCAACCAGGGGCCGGACCTTAGAGTTTACCTGGGTACGCGCCCGGACGGCAGCAAAGTAAAGGAAGGCGGCTTTAATTTAGGGGCGCTACCGGCCACCGATGGCAGCTATAATATTAACCTGCCGGATAGCGCCGATTTGTCGAAATACAAATCAGTCGTGATCTGGTGTGAGGCTTTCAACGTCACTTTTAGCGTAGCCAGCCTGTCTTAGAAGCGGAGGCCAACCGCTTTTTGAGTTCAAGGCTATTGCTAAAAGACCTCTACGGTGATATAATAAAAAGGCTAAAAGTTCCAGGAAAGTGGGCTTAAATTTTACCCGCTTTTCTTTTGATAGGTTATAAGACGCAACTGGCCCAGGTGGAGAAAAATTACCCGGCCAAATGTTAACTAACTGCAATTCGTTATGGTTTACTATGGGTTGATTTAGACTACAAGAGTTAGAAACTGAGGACCGGCAAACAAACATAGCCACGTTGGCATTCAACCGGTCGCAACGTTCGCAATCGAGTAAGTCCTGGACTAGGCCCACCTGTTTTACAGGTTTGGGCCGTTGCTATCTTTAAGAGCCTAAACGGCTTATTTATTTTAAGCCGATAAGGCTGGACCAATTATCACCGGTTTCAACTGGCCGGCGATTGTCGGAGGAGCGAGTTATGAGAAGCGATTTAAGAGCGGCAATGACGCAAATTGCGGCTGATCGCGGGTTAAGCAGAGAAATAGTTATAGAAGTCCTTGAGAATGCGCTCAAAGCCGCTTACCGGCGCAGTAACCCGGCTACCCAAAATCAAAATATTCGGATTGATATGGCCGGCGAAGATTTGAAAGTTTACGTTAAGCGAGTAGTCGTGGAAGACGTGGGAGACGAAGCGACCGAAATCGGCCTTGGCGAAGTTCGGGTGTTGAACCCGCGCCTTAAAGTGGGCGACGAATACGAAACAGAAAATACGCCTAAAGATTTTGGCCGGATTGCCGCCCAGACTACCAAACAGGTACTCTTGCAAGGCTTCCGCGAACGCGAACGCGACCACGTTTTTGAGCAATTTGTGGAGCGGGAAAACGATATTGTCAACGGCACTATCCAGCGGATTGACTCTAAGGGTATCACCATCGAGTTGGAACCTCGCGCCGAGGCTTTAATGCCGCCCCAGGAGCAAGTACCCACCGAACGCTACCGCATAGGCCAGAAAATCAAGGTCTATTTGCTGGAAGTCCAGAAGAACCATCGCGGCCCCCAGTTGATTGTCTCGCGGACCCATCGTAACTTGTTGCGCCGCCTGTTCGAGATCGAAGTGCCGGAGATTTACACTGGCGCGGTCGAAATCAAGTCCATCGCCCGTGAACCCGGCCTGCGTTCCAAAGTGGCCGTATCGGCCCGGCAAGAAGGAGTAGACCCCGTGGGGTCTTGCGTCGGTATGCGCGGAGTGCGAATTCAAAATATCGTCAATGAACTTTACGGCGAAAAAATTGACGTGCTGCCCTGGGATGCCGATATGGCAAAATATATCGCTAACGCCCTCAGCCCGGCCCAGGTGGTCAAAGTTGAGCTGGAAGAAAACGAAAAGAGCGCCCTGGTCCTCGTGCCGCAAAACCAGTTGTCGCTGGCGATTGGAAAAGAAGGCCAGAACGCCCGGTTGGCGGCCAAGCTTACCGGCTGGCGGATAGACATCAAGCCGGTAACAGCCGGGGCAGCCGTAGCCGCCGCCAATGCCGGGTACGGTAACAATCACGATGATGATGCCTTTGCCCGCCTGGCCCGTGCCGCACTCAGCCGAGAACGCGAGCGCGAAGTGGCCGCCGAGCAAACCCTTAATACCAGCTTTGCCAAAGCCGCCCGCGCTGCCGGGATTTCCTTTGATAACGAAGATAACAGCGGTACTTCTTCCGAATCCGTTGTGCCTGCCGGGGAATCTCGCAAGGTTCGTAAGGACGGCACTTTCACCTATAAAGGGGTTACGCTGGGACCACTGCCGCCGCACGTGGCCGAACAAACCGTCCAACTGGTCGAAAATGCCCGTGGCCTTTTCGTGATGATGGGCGATGAAATGGTCCGAGGCTTCCGGCATGACGAGTTTGAAGGTGGCGAAGAAGAAGAAGAAACCGTCGAGGGCGTGACAGTCGAACGCGAGAGCCGGAAAGTCCGCAAAGACGGCATGGTAGTCTTCCGCAACCAGACCTTTGGCCCGTTGGACGATAAATACGTCGGCCAGACCGTTGAAGTAGAGCTAAGTGGCGACCACCTGGACCTTTTCCTGGATGGCGAACTGATTGATAGCTATCTTTACCAGGAATAGGTACGTCATAGAACATAGATAAAGTTTAACTTTGATTAAACTTTATCTATGTTTTATGTAAAATATGAAACTTAACTTACCAAAAATAAGTATATATACAAAGAACTATTATGGTGGCAGAACAGGCTAGAAGCTCAAATCCAAAATCAATAATACCTGCTAAGATAAAAATCCAGAAGGGTATTCGTCCCAAGCACGTTCCCCAGCGCACCTGTATTGCCTGCCGTTCCCACGATGCCAAACGGGGCCTGGTCCGAGTAGTTCGGACACCTGAAGGCGTGGTGGAAGTTGACGAAACAGGCAAAAAGAATGGCCGTGGTGCTTATTTGTGCCGCAATCGTCAATGCTGGGAAACCGGAGTGGGCCGTAAAGCCCTGGATAATGCTTTGAAAATACAAATAGACTCAGAGAGTCGGACCCGACTAAAAAGTTATGGCGAAAGTTTACCGGAGAGGAGCGCCGCAGACGTGGAATAGTTCCGTAAACCAAGCTAGTTTCCGAGGAGGAGAAGGTAATAAATGCCCGGTAAAAACGATTATGATAATGAAAGCGAACCAGAAATAGATGCTCCTGTACGCCCGCGCCCACCCGCAGGCGGCAGCAGTAGTGGTGGTCGCCCTGCTAACGGCGGTGGTGGAGGTGGCGGTCGCCCCTCTGGCCCCGGCGGTGGTGGTGGATATGGCGGCGGTCGCCCCTCTGGCCCCGGCGGTGGCGGTGGATATAGTGGCGGTCGCCCTTCCGGTCCTGGCGGCTACAACGGCGGTGGTGGAGGTGGCGGTCGCCCCTCTGGCCCTGGCGGCGGTGGCGGCTACAACGGTGGTGGTGATCGAGATCGTCCTTCTGGCCCCGGCGGTAACAGTGGTGGGGGGGGCGGATATAACCGTCCTTCCGGCCCTGGTGGCGGCGGTGGATATGCCGGAGGCGGTGGCCGTCCTCCCGGTCCCGGCGGTCC
The DNA here is from genome assembly GCA_043727245.1 of Chloroflexota bacterium. GTDB lineage: Bacteria > Chloroflexota > Chloroflexia > Chloroheliales > Chloroheliaceae > 54-19. Next base: position 5,145 of record JAYSYV010000132.1, read on the forward strand.
CAGCAATTTTAATAGTGGTGGTGGTCGTCCTCCCGGTCCTGGCGGTGGAGGTAACTTTGGCGGCGGTGGCCGTCCTCCCGGTCCTGGCGGTGGTGGATTCGGTGGAGGTCGTCCTCCCGGTCCCGGCGGCGGTTTTGGTGGAGGTCGTCCCTCTGGCCCTGGTGGCGGTGGCCGTTTTGGTGCGCCTCCCGTGGCTGACCCGGCTAAGCCTGTCCGCGACCGCGAAAGTGACCGCGCTCGTGACCGCGCTCGCGAAAATGTGCGGGACAAAGACATGGAAAGTGATGGCCCCGGTGGTATTGGCGGAGTGCGGCGGGGTATCCCAGGCCGGGGTGGCCCGGCAGGCGCTCGGCCTGGTTTCGGGAGCCGTCCGGGGGGACCCGGCATGCGTGGTGGTGTAGCCACTCCGCAGCGTCCTGTGGGCCGAACCGGTATTATTAAAAGAATCGAAGTTTATGAATTGCCGCCCCAGATGACGGTCAAAGAACTGGCCGATGAACTGGGTATTGGTTCCGGTGAAATTATCCGCGAGCTGATTAAAAACGGTGTCATGGCAAGTATCAATCAGCAAATTGATTATGATACCGCCGAAATCGTAGCCGGTGAACTGGGCTTTGAAACAACCCTGGTCGAGCCAACCAAGAACGAAGACAATATTATCCGCGTGCCAACCCGCGAAGAAATCGCGGCTGACCCGGAGGCGAGTATCCGGCCTCCAGTGGTTACTATCATGGGTCACGTTGACCACGGTAAAACCAAGCTGCTCGATGCTATTCGTTCAACCAACGTGGTCGCCGGTGAAGCCGGTGGTATCACCCAGAAAATCGGCGCTTACCAGGTCGAAATCGAAGGTAAAAAGATTACTTTTGTAGATACGCCTGGTCACGAAGCCTTTACCCAGATGCGGGCGCGTGGGGCGCAGGTTACAGATATTGTCGTCCTGGTCGTCGCAGCCGATGACGGCGTGATGCCTCAAACCCTGGAAGCCCTCAGCCACGCCAAAGCGGCCAATGTGCCGATTATCGTGGCGGTCAACAAAATTGACCGGGAAGGGGCCAACCCGGAACGAGTCAAAACTCAACTCAGCGAAGCCGGATTGATGCCCGAAGAATGGGGCGGTGAAACACCGTTCGTCCACGTTTCAGCCAAAGAGCGCATCGGTATTGATGAACTGTTGGAAATGATTCTACTGGTTGCCGAAATCCAGGAGCTTAAAGCCAACCCGGATAAACTGGCGATTGGTACGGTAGTGGAAGCCGAACTGGATAAAAACCGGGGGCCTGTTGCTACAGTCCTGGTCCAGAACGGTACACTTTCTGAGCGCGACTATGTTGTAGTTGGCAACATCTACGGTAGAATCCGCGCCCTCTATGATGACAAGGGCCGCAAGACCCGCAAGGCTGGGCCTAGCTACCCGGTGGTTATCGTCGGTCTGGAAGATGTGCCGCGCAACGGCGATATTCTCCAGGTAGTCGAGGATGAGAAAACGGCCAAGGCTATCGTTGAGAAACGTATCCGGGCCAAGAGCGCCGAAAGTCAGCAAGACTCCAAGGCCATTACCATGGAAGACCTGTTTAGCCAGATTCAGGCCGGTAAGATCAAGGAGTTGCGCCTGATTATCAAAGCCGATAATGTCGGTTCGATTGAAGCCATCCGGGGTTCCCTGGAAAAACTTTCTAACGAACAGGTTTCGGTCAAGATTCTCCAGGGCATGACCGGTGCGGTCAGCGAGTCGGATGTACTGCTGGCAACCGCTTCGGGAGCCATCGTGATCGGCTTTAATGTCCGGCCAGATGCTGCCGCCCGCCGGGCCGCCGATACCAATAAAGTGGACATTCGCTTCTACAACATCATCTATAACCTGATTGATGAAGTAAAAGCAGCCATGAGCGGTATGCTCGACCCGACGTTCAAGGATGTCACCGACGGGTACGCCGAGGTGCGCCAGGTCTTCAAGGTTGGCAAGACCGAACAGTTCGCCGGTCTTATGGTCACGGACGGCAAAATCGCCCGTAACAACAAGGTTCGTGTGCTGCGAAGTGGTACGGTAGTCTACGATGGCGATGTTGACTCGCTCAAACGCTTCAAAGACAACGTTACCGAGGTAGCTGCCGGGTACGAATGCGGTATCGGCCTCACTAGCTTCAATGATTGCGAAGTGGGCGACAACCTGGAGTTCT
>JAYSYV010000133.1:0-2368 GCA_043727245.1 Chloroflexota bacterium
ATAACATTTTAGGCATGTATAGCCATTTATTACATATCCCTAAATATGAAACATATCCCCTTGATTAATTTCCAAAAGTATGGAATCATGAGACTCCAGTAGCAACAAGTTCAAAATCATGTTTTGTCCGTCCGGACGGACAAAAATGTGGGGAACGAGATGCCGACTGATATTGCTAAAAAGCGTTCTTTGCTAGCTCTACTTCTGAGTTTGGAATAACCCTGTTCAAGGAAAATGTGGGTAAAACCGGCCGGGAAGTTCTGAGCAGCAGGCAGTCCAGGCCACAAGCTACCTCTGGGGCTAGAGCTGATATCGCGCCACAGTTTGAACATATCCGGTTTGTCCGAGATTTTATGGCTCACAATCCGGGCAAATCGCTTAAAGAGGCGGTATTAGCCGGGAAAGTCAACCGCCAGCAGTCGGGTGAACGCAAGTATCGTCATCAGGACGAGAGTAAGGATTTATTGCAGACCTGAGACGCTTAAATTTGGCCGGTAATCGAACTTGATTCGTTAGTACGTATCCCACACCTGATAAGCAGTAATAGACTACGGCAGAAGAACAAGGCAGCATGAGCATGAATAGTAAACAAAATTGTCCGTCCAGACGGACAACATGGCATGTGTAAAATTATGTCTGAACAAGAAAAAAGAAGTTTCTAATTTGTCCGTCCAGACGGACAATTCAGAATTAAAGCATCAAGCAGAGCCAAAGAAGGCAATGTTGGCAGCGGTAAAGGGATGTTTACCAGGCAATTTAGGATAGAGAAACCAACAAGGCACAGAGAAAGTGACAAACTTATATGTTGATAACCCTCAAAGAGGCTGCCCGCTGGGCCGAGGAAAATCTTAACATTGAGGTGACACCGGCAACCTTGCGTAGCGCCTGTGTGGACCGGCGGCTCAAAGCCAGGCGGGAGAACTGCGCTGGCGGTCGGCGCGGGCAACCCAGCGAATGGAAGGTTAGCCAGTTGGACCTGGCATTTTTCCTGACCAGTAAGTACCGGTCTCGCAAAAGTCGAGTCGCCAAAGAGCTAATCCCACCCGTGCAACTTGTCCAGACTATAATACCGGCCCTTCCGCCGCCGGTGAAAATTAACCAGGTTGTAGTCGAGGCTATTGAGCCTGGGTCATTTCCCAGACCGCGTTACAAGGTGCTGGAACTGGTTTTACAACCTACCCTGGTAGATTTCGAGCGCCACGAGGTTTATGATATGCGAGTTATCAAGAAAAACATTCCAAAACACGCTACCGCCGAAAAATTGGCAACCGAACTGGCTTCGCGAGCTATACGGCAGCGCCTTTCACACCAACTTCATTATGTCGTCGAAGAATACCAGAGCCAGCCTCGCCGCAAGTAGAAATAATAAAATCACTTATAAGCCTCAAGGAAAATACATAGGAAGATTGGGATTCTCTTAAAGAGAGTCTGATAATTGCAGGAGGATAGATAGCGAGCTTTTTGAATACGACACCGATATATTGGTTCGCTATCCAAAGACGGTAGGCGGTGTCATTTTAGCGTGTGGCCTCCAAAACAAGCCCGCTCCACCCGCTTTACCAAAAGTGCCGTAATGCCCTCGGCTTTAGCCGTGAGGATAGGCTAAAGCCCACCCGCAAGAGGTGTAAGGCACTCCTTTCTTTGAAAGGCAAAGCTATACCAACCTGAGTTTAAGTAAAGTTTACAATGTAACGTGAAACTTGATATAATGTTCCTATGAGAAAGACCTTTAAATACCGAACATGGCCTACCAAAAGGCAAACCACCTTGCTTGACCAGCGTAAGACCAGCTATGAGTAAACTGTTAAAGCGCCTGGTATGTACGCCCAACAGGCTGAACTCCCGGCCCTCAAACTTGTAAGGCCTACTATCAATAACGTTCATTCCCAGGTATTGCAAAATGTAGCGGTACGACTTGACCTTGCCATGCAAGCCTTTTTCCGTAGGGTCAAATCCGGTGAAAAGCCTGGTTATCCTCGCTTTAAGGGTTACGGGCGCTATGATTGATAACTTTTCCTCAAGCCCCTTCCGGCACTAAACTGGAAGGCGACATCCTGGTTGTCAGTAAAGTAGGTCACGTCAAGGTTAAACTCCACCGGCCTGTCACCGGTAAACCCAAGACTGCCACGCTCACATACAGTGCTACTGGCAAGTGGTATGTCTGCTTTAGCTGTGAAGGGGCTGAGCCGCAGGTTTTGCCGACTAACCTCACTCAGGTTGGTATTGACCTTGGCCTAAAAACCTTTGCTAACCTTTCGGACGGTCAGGAGCTAACTTTTCTCACCATCACAGCCGGAAGGTGGTCAACCAATTCGGCCTTATTGCAGTGGAAGACTTGCACGTCAACCGGATGGTACATAATCATTGT
>JAYSYV010000134.1:0-2365 GCA_043727245.1 Chloroflexota bacterium
CATTCTCCGGTCCAGGCCGTGTTCCTGGGCTAACAGATATAGAGAAAATATTCCGATAACCAACAAAACCAGCGTTGAAATATGTAACGTCCCGATAGAAAATCCGCCAACCAGAGTAAACAGCGCTCCCCAATAAGCCTGGAACATTATATTGGCCGATGACCAGTCATGTAGGTTATATTGGCCTGTGTAGTAAAGATGGCGGCTGGTTAGAATATAAGCCCAATCGTCGGATATGGCGGTTTCGTGAAACGGGTTAATGTAGACTACGATTAGACTCAGCGTGAGCAGCGTAAGTACCAACAAAGCGTGGTTTCTCAAAAACAGGTAAAACTTTTCGACTAAACCTTCTTTTGCTGGAGCTATTCTTCGCTTGGCGAGAGTATTAATGCTCATTCCATGCCTCTATTGGAACTTAAATTAACTGTAATTATAATCAATATTTAATAGATTATAATTTATTTCACTGGCCGAGCTATTTCTTTGTTGCAAATACCGGCAGAATTAAAAGACTATGCGCCAGCTCAACCAGGTTTGAATGGCTTCCTGATTTGCTTTAACGTAGTTTATTAAAAAAACAGTAAATCTAAATCCAGGTTTTTCTGGCTCTTTGTTAACTTGAGGCTGGTTTTGCAGGGTAAGCTTGCCCATTTTTTTATTCTCAATTATTTCGTTTTTATTAAATAGCTCATGAGAAAGCTTAAGTTTGAGCGCTGATGGGAAATTATTACCTGCTAGCTGGTATACCTTATAATAACATGCCATAATTTATACAGGAATAAGATGCAAGTACTATAATAGTTTTTCCTTATCGTCAGTCTATTGACATTCGCTAAACCTATGTTATTATTAGTGTAATATAGACACTTAATAAAATTAGACTCAAAATGAGGTTTGAATAATGTTAAACGATACCGCTAACTCCATTAATAGCCGACTGGATCGGGCCAGAGGTAGTATTTTAGGTCTGGTGACGGGAGATGCTCTTGGTAGTACTGTCGAATTTACCTCACCTGAGCAAATTAAGGCTCGTTACGGTCCCGCCGGACAGACCGAAATGCGCGGCGGTGGTCCCTTTAACTGGGCGGTTGGCGATTATACCGACGACGGTCAGATGATGTTTTGCTTGCTGGAAAGCCTGGTCGAGACCAACCGCCAGAAGCTTTCCGGCCTGGACGTTGCTGACCTGGGCCGCCGCTTTATGGACTGGTACGATTCGAGTCCAGCCGATATGGGTATAACTACCCGCCAGGCTCTGGCTCGTTTGAAGAATGGTGTTTCAGCTTCCCTGTCCGGTGATACTGACCCGAATAACCAGGCCAACGGGGCCGTGATGCGCTGTTCACCCGTAGCGGTCCTGTGGCACAGTCCGACCCGGCGTTCCGAGCTAGTCCGCGACTCTTTATTAAGCGCGACCCCGACCCATCGTTCGGCTATCGCTGCTGGGGCTTGTGTGGTGGCTAACGTAATGATAGCCGAATTGATAAACGGCTCCACCTTTGAAACGGCCCTGGTCCAGACTAAAGCCAGCGCCGGACCGGAGTGGCAAACCGAACTGGCGAAATGGGAAAATGAAGGGCGACCCTACCGGGGCAATACCGGCTGGGCGCTTTCGACCGTCCTGACCGCTTTACATTGTATCAATACTACTCGGACCTTTGAAGAAGCTGTTATAAAAGCTGTCAATGGGGGTAGCGATGCCGATACCGTTGGGGCGGTCACTGGTGAAATAGCCGGGGCGCTCTATGGTCTGAGCGTTATTCCCGACCGCTGGTTAAAAGTTTTGAAGGACCGCGAAAAGTTTGTTAACTTAGCCGCCCAATTGTTTCAGCTCGGGGAAATTTAATAAAGAATAGCTCTCCTTCAATATGAAAGAGAGCTATTTGTCAGGTTAACAATTGGTGGATTTTTACTTCAGGCGCGTTAAGCGCTCTCTTCAAGGGTTTGTTCCTTCTGGTCGCTGAAAGTAATTTCGCCCCGGTTCGGGCCTTGCAAAATCGGTCGGCCTCGTCCCTCAATTACATCGGCATTGACGATGCACTTGCGGACATTTTCCATCGAAGGAATTTCGTACATAACGTCCAGCAAAGACTCCTCGATAGTGGTCCGCAGACCGCGAGCGCCGGTCTTGTGCGTCAGGGCTTTGTCGGCAGTCGCTTCCAGGGCATCGTCTGTAAAGACCAATTCTACTTTATCGGCTGCCAGGAATTTTTGGTACTGCTTGATGATAGCGTTCTTTGGCTCGGTCAAAATCCGCATCAGGGCTGGCTTATCCAGCATATCCAGGCTGACCGTAATAGGCAAACGCCCGATAAATTCTGGTATCAGGCCGTATTTCAGCAGGTCGTCCGGGCTGACTTTAGAC
>JAYSYV010000135.1:0-2365 GCA_043727245.1 Chloroflexota bacterium
GAGGATGAAAAATTAGCAAGAGAGGCCAAGAATGCCAGTCAGGTACGTAAAGCCAAATTATCTAAAGAGGCCGAGGCTAAAGCTCCGGATTTATTAAAACAAATTGATGGGGAGGTAGTAAAGATTTCCGAGGCAGCCACGGCCATTTTTGGATTGATTCCACCCGTAGAAGACCCTCAGACTATCCTGACCAACGGTGAGAGTCTGAGGAAGCAACTCGGTGATGGTAAAACCCTGGCAGTTGAGTTCACCGATCTAGCCTGTACCTGGCAAGTCCATATCGATGCCGCCGATATAGTGCTTGGTTACGCGACCTCTTTGATCAAGAAAATAGGTGAGATTACCGAATTACGGAAAAAAGCCAAGGAAAAGGAAGCCGAATTTAATAGTTTGCAAGCCGAAGCTGGCAATTTTGATGCCTATAAGAAAACCCTGGAACTCAGCCAGCAGGAAGTTACCAGGGCCGAGGAAGATCAGGCCAAAGCGCAGAAACTGACATCGACCAGCGTCAAGGCCGTGCCCGAATCCGGTGACGAGGAAATTTCACCCGTTGTGATCCATACCGGTATTGAAGAGGTTTTGAAAAAGGCAGACGAGCGGTTGGCCGAGGCCCGGACAAAGGTGAAAACAAACCAGGCTCAATACGATAAAGCCCTGGCCGCCCAGACGAGCCTGCAGGGAGGTGGACCTCAAAAAGAACTAGCGGGAGCCGTAAAAGAGGAGAAGGAAAAAACGGTCAGTGGTACCCAGGACGCCGCGAAAGTCAAAAGCGATATTGAGATCAACCAGCAACTAAGAGATCTGGCCGGAGGCCAGGAAAAGCTAAAATATTTCCGCAGCATGGTCAGTGATGATCGGGAGCTTTTTGATTATCTAACAGCCCTGAACGATAGTTTCCTTGAAAATTATCTAAAATCTTCATTAAACGACCTGCCCAAACTAGTTGAATTCAGAAAGGTCTTCGGGCAGGCAGGGCTACGCCACCTTAAAGACACCCTCAAAGATAAAGGATTCACGGAGGTTATTGCCACTTATTCGCCAGCTCGGATTCAAGAGCTCGGCAACAAAACACTTTTGGGCCTTGATAAGCTGGCAGCTTTGATCGAAAAATTTGGGATAGTTGGCGCTGTAACCCGTACTGAGGTGACTTATGTAAACAAAGTCCGGCTTGAAATACTTAACAATATGATAACTGACATTGGCGTGGACGGCATAAAACGGGTTGAGGATAAACTAACCCTGGATCAGATAGGATTCTGGGCAGGTGAGCTCAAAAAGGATACGTTTGAGGTGGTTGACACATTGACTGCAGAAATGCTCACTATCCTGATCCCAAAAGTGAACCTTTTGCCACCAATTATCCAAAGAGTGACCAGACCAATCTTCCTCGATTTGGCTGTAGAACTGGAGGATGATCCACTACTAAAGGCAATGGACCTGGACCCGCTCAAATTCAAAAACTTGGTAACCAGCTTCCCGGTAAACAAACTCGCTCCGGTACTCAACAATCTGGAGGTCATAAAAAAATATACTTATAATTCCCTGGCCGATCTGTTTAACAATAAGGGTTTACACGTCGATAAACTCAAGTTGGCTGATCTTACCCTTCTTCTAATCGAGGTTACCCCCGTGAAGGTTGGGGAGCTACTAACCCTTTCCCCCGATGAACTTGGTAAGCTGATGAAACTTTTCAGTAATGCCAACGGAAAGGACTTCGGTCGGCTGTTGGATCGTCCTAATGCCCAGCTTCAAGGACAAATTAATGACACAACCAACCGGTTCAAACTGACAACCTGGACCGCCCAGACCAATGTACCCACCTTTGCTAAACTTATTAGCGAATGGAATTTACCAAATGAGGTTTTTGAGAAATATTCATACGATTTTCTAAAATTTTTCAAAGGGGTGGGCGGAGATCTTTTCGACCATCTTACGGATGGTCAAGTTAAAAACAACAAAATTTCCGGCGCACATACCCCGGCCTCGTTTACCCCTCTGGTAAATTCCCAGCATGGGTGGTGGCAAGAGAATGTAGGTGCGCCAAATGCCACTTATAAAAAGGTGCGATATGGTGTTGGAGTTGGTCCAGCCAGGCAAATATTAGGTACGAAAACCCTGATTTTAGATATACCACCAAACTACCAGGGCTGGAAACAAAAAGCAAACGAAGCCATCTGGGAATCAATTCGGAGTCGCAGGTTCGAGCCAGCAGATTTACGTTGGACGGGTCAGGATAACAGCGGATTGTGGTTTGGTGGTATATACAATAAATCAAAGCCAAACGCAGTTGCTACCTGGTTTCCGGAACTCTAACCAAATGACGCGTCCTGGCTACCACAGTCATCCGGTTTTGTCAGAACAGGGA
>JAYSYV010000136.1:0-2361 GCA_043727245.1 Chloroflexota bacterium
CTAGGCCACCGTTTCATCCAGTTGCGGCAGCACTTCCATGGCTTTCTCGGCAAAGTGGCAGGCCACGAAGTGGTTCGGGCGATGGGCCACGAAAAGTGGCTCCTCTTTGCAGATTTCCTGGGCCAGTGGGCAGCGCGTTCTGAAGTGGCAGCCTGATGGTGGATTGATCGGGGAAGGTACATCGCCTTCCAGGATAACCCGCTTGCGCTTTTCTTCCAGAACCGGGTCGGGAATTGGGATAGCCGAAAGCAACGCTTTGGTATAAGGGTGCATCGGGTTTTTGTACAACTCGTCGCGGTCGGCCAGTTCTACCACTTTACCCAGATACATAACCGCTACTCGGTCGGAAATGTGCCGCACAACGGAAAGATCATGGGCGATAAATAAGTAGGTCAGGCCGAATTCCTTTTGCAAGTCTTCCAGCAGGTTAACCACCTGGGCCTGGATAGATACGTCCAGGGCTGAAATCGGTTCATCGGCTACGATAAAATCCGGTTCCACCGCCAGGGCGCGGGCGATACCGATACGCTGTCGCTGTCCGCCCGAAAATTCGTGCGGATAGCGGTTAACGTAGTTGGGGTTAAGTCCTACCACGCTTAACAATTCGCGTACCCGGTCCTGTTTGGCCTTACCTTTTGCCAGGCCGTGGACTTCCAGCGGCTCGCCAATGATATTGCCAACCGTCATACGGGGGTTAAGGCTGGCGTAAGGGTCCTGGAAGATGATTTGCAGGTTGCGCCGCATCTTACGCAGTTCTTCGCCCTTCATCTGGACCAAATCCTGGCCCCGATAGCGTACATGGCCGGCGGTGGGCCGGTAAAGCTGCAAAATGGCCCGCCCGGTAGTGGACTTGCCGCAGCCCGACTCGCCTACCAGGCCCAGCGTTTCACCTTTTTTAATGGAGAAACTTATGCCATCTACCGCTTTGACTGCGCCCACTTTGCGCTGGAAAATAATGCCTTCGGTGATAGGAAAATGCATCTGGAGGTCTTCAATCTCCATCAGAACCTCACCGCTACCGACCGTGGTCTGGCCCTTGGTCGCTTTCATGCGCTCTGTTCTATGTTCCTGGCTTTCCAAATCAACTACTCCTCTACTTTTCTCTTGTTTTGTTCGCTGCCGGTGCGCTCTTCATAAATCGCTCTTAATTAACCGGCTGGAGAAGTTCTAACATCAGTTGCAGTGGCTACAACTTCGGGAGCAGGAACTTCTGGGATAGGTGTCTCTCTGGTAATATCAAAAAGGCAGGCCGCCCGGTGGCCTTCTTCTACCTCGCGCAGTTCCGGCACTTTGGATTGGCAAACTACCGGCTGGCGATAGGCGCAGCGCGGTTCAAAAGCACAACCCGGTGGCAAAGTTACCATGTCTGGTGGTAACCCCTGGATAGGAATTAGACGTTCCTGGCGCACGTCATCTAGACGGGGAATTGAATTCAAGAGGCCAATGGTATAGGGCATACGCGGATTGGCATAAAGCGGTCTGGCCCTGGAGGACTCGACAATCCTACCGGCGTACATTACCTGAATCCGGTCGCACATTCCGGCCACCACCCCTAAATCGTGGGTGATTAGCATAATGGCCGTGCCTAATTCCTGGCGCAACCGTTTCAGCAGTTCCAGGATTTGGGCCTGGATGGTCACGTCAAGAGCGGTTGTCGGCTCATCGGCGATAAGCAGTTTAGGGTCGCAGCTAATCGCCATAGCAATCATCACGCGCTGGCGCATACCGCCGGAGAATTGGTGAGGGTAATCCCCCAACCGTTTGTCCGCCGAGGGGATACCGACCAGTTTGAGTAGTTCAATAGCTCGCCGACTAGCCCCCTTATCGTCCAGCTTCATGTGGAGCTTGAGACTTTCGGTAATTTGCTTACCGATAGTCAGCACCGGGTTGAGCGAAGTCATAGGGTCCTGGAAAATCATGGCGATTTCCTTACCCCGAATCTTACGCATCTGCTCATCCTTCAGTTTGAGCAGATTCTGTCCTTTGAAGATAACTTCGCTGGAAGAATCAATCATGGCTGGCGGGGTTGGTAAGAGGCGCATAATCGCCATGGATGTCACACTCTTACCTGAACCGGATTCACCCACGATACCGAGTGTTTCACCCTCATTCAGATAAAATGAAACATCATTTACCGCTTTGACTAACCCTCCATCAGTCTTAAAAGCAACCTTTAGATTGTTAACCTTTAACAAAGGTTCCATTCTATACTCCTGTTTGAAATATCTAATTAAGTAGTGAGCAGCGATTAAGGTTCAAAATCAGATGTTACACAACACTTATTTTGAATTACAGTTAGACTCTTGTAAACAAGACCAGGGCTTTCCTTGCCCTCTAAGCTATATCTTTGTAACTAATAAT
>JAYSYV010000137.1:0-2361 GCA_043727245.1 Chloroflexota bacterium
CTGACTGTAGTAGGGTCTTCGAGGGTTTCAAGGTTGCGCGCCCGGATGCCTTCGGCGATAGTACCCGGCACTGGAACCTGCGTGACGTAGACCGCCCACTTGCCTGAAACCGCGATGTTCCGGCCATAATACTCCGGCGAAACCCTGAATTGTTGGCCGGTTACCAGGTTTTTCCCATAGACCGGGCCGTCACAAAAGCTGGCGCAGGTGCTATCGTATTGTTCCCAGATGACAAAATTACCGTCCATGTCGAACTGTTTGATAGCCTGGGGAGCAGTCAGCGTGACCACCGGGAAAATTTTGTGGTCGGGGAAGCGGGCCGCCTGAAGGCTGTTGCCGTCCTGCCAGACCACTGTTTGCCCGTCAGTCCGAGGCCCGGTTTTCAGGTTCGGGCTGGTGGTCAGTTGGGTGGGAGAACTGGCCGCCCGGACCGGTTCCCCAATCCCAAGAAGTAAACTAACCGCTAACAGCAGCGCCAGGGCCACTCTTATACCGGGCTGCCAGACAAATCTTCGCTTCACAATTTTTACTCCGCCTGAACTACCAATAACCGAAATTCTCAGACAGAGCAACAAGCACTGCCACTCTATAGAACGAAGCAGTCCCCGTCAGGTTGCTTTAGCTTCAGGTTTCATATATCTCAACTCTAACAACCACTTTTGCCTTTTTATATGAAAGTTTACACCAACTTGAAAAGAGAGAATTATGTGAATAAAAAAGGCAGACACCGGTGGCGGTGTCTGCCTTTTACGGAGTATAAGTTATCTATTTCTGACTACTTTCTACGGAGCCAACCGATTAATATCACGCGGGAAAAGAGTCGTTTCCCGGATGTTAGGCACTTCCAGCAAGCGGGCCAACCAGCGTTCAAGTCCAATTGCGAAACCGCCGTGAGGAGGCATCCCGTACTTAAAAGCTTCCAGATAGCCTTCAAAAGGCCCGGCATCCATACCGCGCCCGGTCAGTGTCGCCAGGTAATCCTCGTAGCGGTGCAGGCGTTGACCGCCCGTGACCAGTTCCAGCCCTCGGAAAAGTAAATCGAAGCCGCGTGAATAGCCCGGTCTGGTGGGGTCAGGATGGGTATAGAAGGGCCGCTTAACCATTGGATAGCCCACTACGAAAAGAAAATCAGAGTTGTAGCGGCGTTTAGCTCACTCGCCCAGCCAGCGTTCGTGGGCTGGGGCTAAATCCGGTTCGTGGCGGGCATCCTCGCCCGTTTCCTTGAGCAACAACTCCTGGGCTTCTACGAAATGAATCTGAGGGATGGTTTGAGGCACTTCCGGCAGGCGCAGTTGCAGCAGGTCCAGGGCTTCCGGCTCCTTTTCGGCCAGGGTCGAGACCATCCAGGCCAGCACCTCGTTTAGCAGTTGCATAACGGTGGTATGATCCTCTATGAAGCCTAGTTCGGCATCCAGCGAAACATACTCATTGATGTGGCGGGTGGTATCGTGGGGTTCGGCCCGGAAGACCGGCCCTACCTCAAAAACTCGCTCAAACACGCCGACCATAGTTTGCTTATAAAACTGGGGACTCTGAGCCAGGTAGGCCGGGCCGCCAAAATAGTCCAGCTTGAAAACGTTCGCGCCGCCTTCGGTAGCCGAAGCGACTATCTTGGGCGTTTGAATTTCGACAAAATCACTGGCTCGTAGGGTTGCTCTGAAACCTTCCATGCTGCTGGAAGGCAGCCTGAAAATCGCCCGCTGGCGCGGGTGGCGCAAAGTCAGGGGAGCATGGTCGAGAATGGCCGGGAGTTGGCCTTGCAGGACCGGTCGAAACAGGTCAAAGGGAGGTGAGGCAACACTGGTTGAAAGTATCTCGAAGCTGGGTTGATGTATTTCCACTCCGCGTGGAGCCTGGGGGACAGCTAAAACGGTTCCTTCGACCGTCAGAACCGACTCGTGGGGAAGCCGGGCCAGTTGCGCGGCCAGGGCCGCATCCTCGATCACTACCTGGGCCAGACCCTGGCTATCCCGCAAGACCAGGAATGTTACCTGGCTGAGTGGGCGCAAGCGGTGGAGCCAACCGGCCAACCGCACTCGCTGGCCGATATGCTGTCCAAGCTGGGTAGTCCAAATTCGTTATAATTGCATGGGACACCTCTATCACGAAACACCGGAAAACAAAAAGCCCCCGCCGCTTATGCGGACGAGGGGGGCGCTCGTGGTGCCACCGCATTTTGTCAGATTGGTTTCTTTCGAGAAACTGAGCTATAAACTCAGACCAGACTGACCTTGCAAGCCCGCTAACGAGGGCAAACCGGCCAGGCTTTGGGCAAATGCCTTTCTTCCTGGCGCTCTGGAGGGTCTTCACAGGTTCCGAAGGCCACCATCTCAACTACGGTGACTCTCTGTACTCCGGGAA